>SVHK01000012.1 GCA_015055865.1 Clostridiales bacterium
GAGATTGTCGGCGCGATGACGGGCTTTGCAGGACTTACAGTCCATCAAGGGGTCGGAGAAACCGCCGAGATGTCCCGATGCTTGCCAAGTGCGCGTGTTCATTAAAATTGCGCAGTCGACGCCCGTGTTGTGGGGATTCTCTTGAATGAATTTTTTCCACCAAGCCTTTTTTACGTTATTTTTTAATTCAACACCCAAAGGACCGTAATCCCAAGTGTTAGCAAGCCCACCGTAAATTTCGCTACCGGGAAAAATAAATCCGCGCGTTTTACAAAGGGAAACGAGTTTTTCCATCGTTACAGCTCTTTTTTCTGCCATAATTATAAGCTCCTTAAAAAATCTTTCTTCACTTATTTATTATACAATGTTTTTACGCTTTAAGTCAAATGCTTGAAAGCGTTTTTTTGAAAAATTCTTTTGAATTTGTTTGATTTAAAGTATTAGCCCCTGCCGAATAAATATTCGGCAGGGGCAGGTATGCGTTGAATACGATTTAAAGTACTTTTGAAAGGAAATCTTTCAATCTTTCGTCTTTGGGGTTGGAGAAAAACTCGTCGGGGGTATTTTCTTCTTTAATAACGCCTTCGCTCATAAAGATAATACGGTCGGCAACTTCTTTCGCAAACCCCATTTCGTGGGTTACTACGACCATGGTCATACCGTCTTTGGCAAGTTCGGTCATAACTTTTAACACTTCGCCGACCATTTCGGGGTCAAGTGCGCTCGTGGGTTCGTCGAAAAGCATTACGTCCGGTTCCATTGCAAGGGCGCGGATAATCGCGATACGCTGTTTTTGACCGCCCGAAAGGGTGGACGGGTAAACGTTTGCTTTGTCTTCAAGCCCGACTTTTTTCAAAAGTTCGAACGCTTTTTCTTCCGCTTTCGCCTTGATTTCGGCAAGCGTTACGTCAATTTCTTCTAAAGGCGTTTTTTCTTTTTTGAAGAGATTTTTTAAACGAATGAAAAAGTTTTTACATTTCTTTTTATTAAGTTCTGTTTTTTGAACGTGCACGGGGGCGAGCGTGATATTTTCAAGCACAGTTTTATTGTTGAAAAGATTGAATTGTTGGAATACCATACCGATATGCTGACGGTGTTTGTTGATATCGACTTTCATATCCACGAGATTTTCGCCACGGAACAAAATCGTACCGCCAGACGGGTCTTCCATACAGTTTAAACAACGCAGGAACGTGGATTTACCGCAACCCGACGGACCGATAATTGCGATAACGTCTCCGCTGTTGACCGTTAAATCTATTCCTTTTAATACGGTGTGATTGCCGAATGTTTTCGTTAAATTTTTTACTTCAAGAATGGGTGTGATTTCAATGCTCGTCATTTAAGCGTTCTCCTTTTCTTGCGTTTTTTCGGTTGCGTTTTTATCGCTTTTTGCGAAAGCGTTTTCAATTAAGCGCACGCCCAACGTAATCAAAAGAACGAGTACGATATAAATTACTGCCATTACGAGATAGGGCACCATCTTTTCGTAGTTTTTGCTTCCGATTGTGCTTAACGCCGTGTATAAGTCGTAAACAGTAATAAAACTCAAAACGGAAGTTTCCTTGATAAGGGTTATAAATTCGTTGCCGAGCGTAGGCAAAATATTCTTGATTGCTTGGGGAATAACGATTTTTGTCATCGTCGTCGAATAACTTAAGCCCATAGCTCGACCTGCTTCCATTTGTCCAACGTCAACCGAGTTGATGCCACCGCGCATAATTTCGGATACGTAAGCACCGCTATTCATACCGAACACGATGATGCCTACGGTAAGGGAATTGACTTCCTTAACGCCCAAAGAAGGGAGCATTACGTAATAAGCGAGCAAGAGTTGAACGACCATTGGCGTACCGCGGAAAAGAGCGACGTACACGGAACAAATTTTATCTAAAATCCGCGAAAAAAGTTTGTATTTAGGCGCGACTTTGACGACGGCGATAAGCGTACCGATGAAAATACCGATGATTAAGCCGAGTACGGCAACTTTAACGGTGTTGGATAAACCGTCTAAAAGTAGTTTTTGGAAATATTCCGATTCCATCGTAGATAGGAATTTTTCCCATTTTGTAGCCCAATCCATAAATTTACTCCTAAAAAATATCGACTAAACAAAACGAACCCCGCGCGAGCGCGGGGAAGTTTTAGCTTGGAAATTATTTTCCGTTTACGGCTTTTACGATTGCGTTTGCAGGCGCTTCGTCAACGACTACCGCGTAGATGTTACCGTTGATAAGGTCGTTTACTGCGTCTTGCGCCGTAGGATACCCTTTGCCTTCAAGGTTTGCGAATCCGTCGTAACCCCAATCAGCGTCGCCGTTTACGTACATACTGCCCGTCGTACCCGTTTGGTAACCGAACTTTTTGCCCGTAAGGCTTGCGATTTTTGCTTCCACTTCTTCAAGAGTGGTGCAATTATCAAAATCGGTGTTATCCGCCGAAACGATTAATTTTTGAGATGCGGTGTAGTATTTGGAAGTGAAACCGTAAAGGTCTTCACGGTCGGGACTAACGGTAATACCTGCCATACCGATATCTGCGTACCCTGCGTCAACTTGTGTGAAAATATCGTCGAAACCGATATTTTTAATTACGAGCGTAAGATTTTTCTTTTGTGCGTAAGCCGCCGCGATTTCAATATCAAGCCCGTAGATTTTTCCGTCGTCGCCGATGTATTCAAACGGCTCGAAGGGGCAGTTCGTTACCACGACGAATTTGTCTGCGGTATTCACTACGTCCGTCGTCGTTACGTCGTAGCCGTTCTTCGTGCCCGTACCTTCAAAGTACTTCGCTACGTATTTTGCGAAATCGCCGTTGTTTCGGATTTCTGCAAGGAACGCGTTAAAATCTTCAATTAATTGCGTGTTTTCTTTATCGGTAACGAACGCGTATTCTTCGTCGGTCAATTTAACTTCGATTGCTTTTACGACGAGAGTGTCGTCGGGGGTTTTACAGGACGCGAAGCCGAAGGTTGCGAACGTTGCGACTACCGCAAGCGCGGTTGCTAAAAATTTCTTAAGTTTCATTTTGTTTTTTCTCCTTTGAAACGTTTAATATTGAATAACGAACATTATTTTAATACTTTCATAAATTAAAGTCAATCGTTTTTATAGGGCTTTATTAAAAAAACAAATAAATTTTCAAAAATGATTGCATAAATGTATAAAACTTGTGAATATACCGTATAAAATTAAAAAGACTTAAAACGGGAGAAAAAGCGACGAAACGGAGTTGCGTTTTTTTTTGAAATATGATATAATCAATAAGTGAAAAATAAAAGCAAAGAAAATATAAAAGAAAAGACTAAAAGACGGAAGAGATATGAATAACGAATTTTTTTCATTTGAATTGATAAAAACCGACCCCGACACGGGGGCGAGAGCCGGAATATTGCATACTCCCCACGGGGATATTGAAACGCCCGTATATATGCCCGTCGGAACGCAGGCAACGGTAAAGGGCGTATTTCCGCGCGATTTGAAAGAAGCAGGCTCGCAAATTATTTTGTCGAACACTTACCATTTATATATGCGTCCGGGCGACGAAATCGTAAAAAAGGCGGGCGGTTTGCATAAATTTATGAATTGGGACAAACCGATTTTGACCGATAGCGGTGGATTTCAAGTCTTTTCGCTTGGGAAATTGAATAAAATTACGGACGAAGGCGTGCAATTTTCTTCGGCGGTGGACGGGAGTAAGCACTTCTTTACGCCTGAAAAGGCGATGCAGGTAGAGCAAAATCTCGGCGCGGATATTATTATGGCGTTCGACGAATGTAGCGAATACGGGTATAGCCACGCACAAGCGGAAACGGCGATGAAGCGTACGGCTAAGTGGTTGGAACGTTGCTATAAGTTCCACGATAAACCCGAACAAGCATTGTTCCCGATCGTGCAAGGGAATATGTATAAAGATTTACGCTCGGAAAGTTTGGCGCGCACGTTGCCGTTCGTAAAACACGGTATTGCCATCGGCGGGTTGTCCGTTGGCGAACCTAAACCGCTTATGTACGAGCTTTTAGACCATTTGCAACCCCAGCTCCCTACCGACGTGCCCCGTTATTTGATGGGGGTAGGGTCGCCGGATTGCTTAATCGAAGGCACGATGCGCGGTATCGATATGTTTGACTGCGTGCTCGCGACCCGTATTGCTCGAAACGGTACTGCGCTTACTTCTCGTGGTCGCGTAGTCGTTAGAAACGGCAAGTTTAAAGAAGATTTTTCTCCCTTGGACGAAGAATGTAATTGCTATTGTTGTCGCAACTATACGAAAGCCTACTTACGCCATATGATAAATACGGGCGAAATGTACGGCGCAATGCTTTTAAGCTTGCATAATATCACGTTCTTGCACAACCTTATGAAAGGCTTGCGAGAGTCCATTTTAGGGGGGTATGTACGAGAGTTTGCAAGGGAGTTCTATAAGAAGTACGGGGGCGAAGGCAAGTGGTAAATAAAAACGGAGAATCTACTTCGCAATACTTCGTCCCGCCTTGCGTTTCCCTTGCTCGTTTACAATTAAGTAAACTCCCGTCGGGAATCCGCGTTGCTCCTTGTCTTGCTTGTATCTTGCTCCGTTTTTCGCTTTAAACGGCAGGTACATTATCTGTTTCGCAATACTTTGTCGCTCCTTGCGTTCTCCCCCCCCTTGTTTATTTGTCATTTAGTAAACTTCTATTGGGGATTCGCTTGGCTATGAAAATTGCGACTAAAGAATGAAAAATAAGTGAAAAGGAAAAAATTTCCGCAATTCATCTATTATTTGCTTGCAAAAATGATTTAAAAAGTGTATGATAGAACTACTAAATTAAAAATAATATAAAGGAGTTTACAATATGTTTAATTTATTGGCGGAAAGCGCCGGCTCTTGGGTAGTCGTGGTGGTTTTACTTTTGGTAATGGTTGCGTTTATGGTGTATTCCAACTATTCGCAAAAGAAAAGACAAAAGGAAACGCAAGCAACTCTTGACGCGATTCAACCGGGTAACAAAGTAAAAACCATCGGTGGCGTTTGTGGCGTCGTCGTAGAAATTTGTCCCGAAGACAATACGTTCGTTTTGGAAACGGGTACGGAAAAGAGCGGTAAGTCTTATATCAAATTCGATAAACAAGCGGTTTACCAAACGGACGCGGTTGCAAAAAAAGCAGAGCCCGTTGTAGAAGAAAAGCCCGTTGAGGAAAAAACGGAAGAAAATACTCAAGAAACCAACGAATAAAAGAGTAAAGAATAATTTAAAAACACCTTCGCATATAATAGGGCGGAGGTGTTTCTTTATGGAAAATGAAAACGTATTGGATTTTTTTCAAATTGTTCGGGCAACGTTGCTTGCCGTCTTGTGTGGTTTGGGATTAACTTTGCTCTTTGCCATTATTCTTAATTTTACCGATTTTTCCGATAAAATCATCTTACCCGTCAATCTTTGTATTCGCGCTCTTTCCGTCTTTTTGGGTTGCGCTTGGTTTTTGCGCGGAGAAAAGGGTTGGTTGCGCGGGGGTATAGTAGGATTACTTTTTACTTTTTTAAGCGGGTTATTGTTCGCTCTTTTGGGCGGTGGAATGGAGTGGACTTGGTTGCTTATCGTAGAAGTACTATTTGGGTTAATTTGCGGGGCATTATCGGGTATTTTTGCCGTCAATTACCGTCAATAACCGAAAAATCTGCGCGGAGTGAAAAAAAGTAGTTCAAAATCCTTGCTTTTTTTGTTGCATAAAAAATGAGAAAGTGCTAAAATTAAAGTTGCCAAACATTTTAAATTTAAGTTATTAAAAAGCTCAAATAAGGGTATAGCTCGGTAGAACTATACTCTCATCGCGTTTTACAATTTAAATCCTTATTTGAGTGTAAAAATGTTTGGCGACTGTGCGATAATGGTATATGTATCTACGATGCCGTCCTCGTGCAGGACGGCATTTATTTTGCCGTTTTTTACAAGCGAAAAAATTATTTGGAGGTTTTTTATGAAAAGAAAAAATTTGTTGGTGGGACTACTGTCTCTTACGGCTACTGTTTTGGGCGGAATTGCCATCGGGTCTTGTGAGATTTTAAACCAAGGCGCTCAAGCGAACCCCGAACCTACGCAAATCGAGCAGGTTTACGAGCAATACATAATTCACGCGAAAGCTGAAGGGAAAACTCCGCTTTCGTATGAAGAATGGCTCGCGAGCATTAAAGGTGAGCGTGGTGAAACGGGTGAAAAAGGAGAGCAGGGAGAGAAAGGCGAGCAAGGCTTAGGGATTAAAAAAGTAGAATACGACGAAAACGGCGATTTAAAAATCACGTTTACGGACGGAACTTCTCAAACGGTAGAAACGCCCGAAGAACATTCGCATAAGTTTGTGGAGGGGAATTGTGCTTGTGGGGATAACGTTGCAACGGCTATGTTGCAATATACCTTAAACAACGACGCGCAGTCTTATTCGGTTGGGCTTTGGAGTGAAGAAGAAGTAGCGGAGATGTTATGCTTTACAGGGGAAGAAGTTTTTGAAGCAAGAGAAATATTCCCGAAAGCAAAAATCACGGGCAAACTGCAAATTCCTTTAGAATATAACGGGCTACCCGTTACCGCGATTGATGACTATGGGTTTAGTGCATCTTCCTTTTCTGAAATCGTTATTCCCGATACGGTAACGGAAATAGGCGAGTACGCGTTTGCTTTTACTGAAATAACGGGCGTAACGATTCCCAACGGCGTAACGGCTATTAATGAAGGCGCTTTCGGTATGTGTCTTAATTTAACAAACGTAGAAATTCCCGATACGGTAAAAAAAATAGGGGAGGATGCGTTTGCTTATTGTGCTGAATTGGCAAGAGTGAATATACCTAATACGGTAATAGAAATAGGGGAGTCTGCGTTTTATTATTGCGCTAAATTGGAGAGCATGAATATTCCCAACGGCGTAACGAGTATCGGTGAGTATGCGTTTTTTTCTTGCGATAGTTTGACGAGTATAACCATTCCCAATGGCGTAACGAGTATTGGGGGGTATGCGTTTTTTTCTTGCGATAGTTTGACGAGTATAACCATTCCCAATGGCGTAACGAGTATTGGGGGGTATGCGTTTTCTTGTTGCGATAATTTGACGAGCGTAGAAGTTCCGGAATCCATAGTTAGCGTAAATAATGGTGCGTTTGGCGGTTGCGCTAAATTGCAATTCAACGAATACGATAACGCGAAGTATTTGGGAAATAAAAACAATAAATACGTGTTATTGGTAGTGTCGAAAAATAACTCTATAACAAGTTGTACGATATACGAAACGACAAAAACTATTGCGGATTATGCGTTCATTGATTGTAGTAGTTTAAATAATCTCGTGATTTCCGATTCGGTGACTGCCATTGGAAATAGTGCGTTTGAGCGTTGTAGCAATTTGACGAGTATTGAGATTCCCGATTCGGTGACTTCTATTGGCGTTCGTGCGTTTTCATCTTGTTCAAAATTGACGAATATAGATGTCGATGAAAAAAATACGGTGTATAAAGATATTGACGGCAATTTGTATAGCAAGGACGGAAAAACGTTGATTCAATACGTTAGTAGTAAAACGGCAAATGAATTTTCTATCCCTAATTCTGTAACGACAATCGGGTGTTATGCTTTTGCTTCTGAGTACATATACCGTTTAGTTATTCCTTCTTCTGTGATAAAAATTGAAGAATATGCGTTTTATAGGATTTCTGTACAATTGGTTGAATTTGGACGTGTAAGCGGTTGGAGTTCTTGGAACGGGAACGTTAAAAATCGAATTTCAAAAGAATATTTGGAAGACGCTTCTGTGGCGGCGTTGTGGTTGTATAATGGGTCGTATTGCGTTTTGACGTGGGATGAACAAGACGCGGAGAATGACGATTATTCCGGGTGGACGGATAATTATTAAAACTCGATTGGCGAAAGGAGTGAGTGAAGTGCGCTTATAGGCGTTCGATTTTTTTGTGGGGTAACGAAAAATACAAAAAATCGTCATAAATCAAAAAAAGTATTGGAAACTACTTGCAATTTTGTGAAATTTGTATTATAATTATGTTACAATAAATTATAAATAGGAGCACGATTATGATTAAGACGATTGCTAAACCCCAAGATAAGAAAGTTACGGGCTGTGGCGAATGCAGAAGTACTTGCCAATCCGCTTGTAAAACCAGCTGTACCGTAGGTAACCAATCCTGCGAAAGAGTAACTCGCGAAGAAAAAATCGAACGCAAATAATTCGATTTCCGTCGATGAATCGGCGCGTAAAACATACGCGCCATTTTTTGGCGTAATCCCGTAAGTATAATTCGCGTGAATTTTAGCGGATTTTATAAACGGAAAAATATTAATACGTCGCGAATAGGGGGAAGATAGTCTTCCCTCGATTTTTGCGTAAATAGGAAAATTATGATACACGTTTTTAATTATCAAAACAAAAATTACATTTACGACGTCGGAAGCGGTTCGTTGCACGAATGTGATAAACCTACCGCCGACTATCTCAAGGCGAAAGAATTGGGTGAAGACGTAGATATTACCTATCTTACCGACGAACAAATTGACGAAATTCTTGCGGACGTGGAAACGCTTAAAGGGCAAGGTTTGCTTTTTAAAGAAGAAGTAAAAAGTTATCCGATTAAATCGAACGAAGTAAAGGCGCTTTGTATTCATATTTGTCACGATTGCAATTTCCGTTGTCGGTATTGTTTTGCGGACGAAGGCGCTTACCATTCCAAACGCGAGAGTATGAGCGAAGAAACCGCTAAGGCCGCCGTTGATTTTTTGATTAAGAACAGCGGAAACAGAAAAGTGCTTGAAATGGACTTCTTTGGCGGAGAACCGCTTATGAATCTCGGCGTAATCAAAAGTACGGTAGCGTATGCGAAAGAGCAAGCGGAAAAGGTCGGCAAAAAATTCTTGTTCACGACGACGACGAACGCTTTGCTTTTAAACGATGACGTCATAGAGTTTTTTAATGCGGAAATGGAGAACGTCGTATTGTCGTTGGACGGCAGAAAGGAAGTTCACGACGCGATTCGTAAGTCGATTAACGGTAAGGGTACTTACGATTTGATTATCGATAAAATAAAAAAATTCGTGGCTTCGCGCGGGGATAAGAGTTATTACGTTCGCGGTACGTTTACGGCTAAAAATTTGGATTTTGCAAAGGACGTACTCTTTATTGCGGACCAAGGATTTGATTCCATTTCGATGGAACCCGTCGTAACCGATATTGACGATTTACAAATCAAAGACTCGCACCTGCCCCGTATCAACGAAGAATACGAACGGCTTTGCGAAGAATATTTAAACTACCATAAAGAAGGAAAAGGGTTTAACTTTTTTCACTTTAATATAGACTTAGAAGGTGGGCCTTGTCTTTCCAAGCGCGTATCCGCGTGTGGTGCAGGGAACGAATATTTTTCCGTGCTTCCCAACGGGGATTTATATCCTTGCCATCAATTTGCGAGCGATAAGGAATTTTATATGGGCAACGTTTGGGACGGAATAACGAAGCCTGAGATTAGAGAAAAGTTTAAAAATTCGTGCTTGTTTACCCGTGAAAAATGCGGAGATTGTTTCGCGAAATTCGTCTGCTCGGGCGGTTGTAACGCGAATAATTACCACTTTAACGGCGATATAAACAAACCCTACGAAGTTACCTGTGAAATGATGAAAAAACGCGTGGAATGCGCTATGCATATTCTTGCGGAAAAGAAAATTTTGGCAGGGAAATAAAAACTGTGTTTGTCTTGAAAGACGAAATAAGGTTTTTGGAAAAGAAAAAGTTTGAAAATTTACAAAAAATTGAAAAAAAATTCTTGAGAATATCTTATTAGACTTGACGGACAAGCTAAAATAAGTTATAATATTTGAGTATCTTATTATTAATAAGGTATAAAGCAACTATGTAAACGGAGAGTAAACTCCGATAACAAACGAGGAGGCTATTTCAAATGGGCAAAAAGAAATCGGTGGTATTAATTACGCTGATTAGCATCGTAATTGCGGTTCTTTGCGCAATCACTTTGTTCCCGTCTTTTGAAGTTCCGTTCCGTATTGACGGCACGTTTAAAACGTGGAATCCCGTCGTAAAACAATACGATTTGAGCTCGGAACTTGGCGGTGGCTATTACACGTATTATTATCCAGAAGGGGTGCTCCCTGCATCGGAGTATAACAGTAACTACGAAAATCTTGCTACGCAAGAAGAAAAAGACGAATATGCAGACAAGTACGTTGCGTGGAAAGGTTTATATCTTGAAAAATCTGAAACTTCTATTTTCGACGATGCGGATACCGCGAGCGTAGATACCGTTTCTCAAGATTTTAAGACGAACTTCGCTAAAGCTACGGAATTAGTGCTTTCGCGCTTTGAAGATGGTGGATATTCGACGAGTAGGGTTGCGGTCGTTGACGACTACGCGCTCCGCGTGGAATTGCCTGCGTCTGATAAAAATTACGCCACGACCTTCTCCACGTTTGCAAACGTTGGCGAAATCGAACTTCAAAAGGGTGGCGTTAAGCTTGAAGAACTTGAAGAAAATTCGGTAAGCTATTACGTAAGCAAGTTTGAAGTCGGAGAAAAGAATAAAGCTGCTTACGTGGAAATGAAGCTTACGAAAGAAGGGAAAGAGTTGATTGAAAGCATTAAAGGCGAATTATCTTCTTATTCCGGCGCAAGCGATTCTGCGACGACTCTTGACGTAGTTGTTGGTGGAGAAACGATTTTGCAATTCTATTCCGATTTCATTTCTGATAAGAACGAAGTCATTTCTGCTTACAATCTCGAATATCTCGACGTATTCGAAGGGTTTGGCGTATTGCTTAACTCGGCGTTGAACGACGGTTCTTCCGAATTGAAGTTCAAGGCGGTTTCTAGTGAAAGTATCCGTACCTTTGAACCCGTTTACGGCGAAAATGCGTTGACGTTGCTCTATATTGCGCTTGGCGTGATTTTGCTTGCGTGCATCGTATTACCGATTGTTTTCTATCGTGGTTACGGCGTAAGCTCTATGTATTCGACGCTTTCCTATCTTACGGTAACCGCAATTTGTTTTGCGTTTATCTCCAGCGGTATCTTTGAAGTAACGCTTGGTACGGTCGTAATCTTTACGCTTGGTTTGTTGCTCGTAAATCTTATCAACGCAAGAATTTATCAAGCGGTAAAGGCGGAAGTTGCGCTTGGTAAGACGGTTGAATCGGCGGTTAAAGCAGGCTATAAAAAGACTCTTGGCGGTATTATCGACGTGTATGCGGTTGCGCTCCTTGGCGCGCTTGCGTTCCTTATCGGAGTTGCAGGCGTTTACACGATGGCGTTGCAAACTTTGATTTGCGTAATCACCGGCGCGTTCTGTAATTTGCTTTGGGGACGTTTGATTAATTTCTTGTATTTGTCTGCAAGCAAGGATAAGTATAAATACTTCCACTTCGTAAGGGAGGATGACGACGATGAATAAGATTATTAAAAAGACCGTTGGTAAAATCAATATCCTTTCCATCGTTAGCGCGGTGATTCTTGTGGTAGCTGTAGTGATTTTGGCGATTTTCGGATATAGCACGGACGCAGTAAATAGCGACGTGAATACTTTGACCGTCAACGTAAATCAATACGCTTATACGGAATACGCTGAAGAAATAGAAGACGTTTGTAACGACGTTTTCGACGAGCTTGACCTTTCTTATTCTTATGATATGAAAGGCGAAATGATTGGCGACGAAAGTGAAATCGTTTACGTTTTCAAAAAAGACGTAGACCTTAAAACGGCGGTGGAAAAGCTTAACTCGGCGTTTGATACGGCAACGGCAAACGACGGCGCTTTAGCCGGTTCGATTATTCGTGTAACGACGAATAGCGAAGTTGCGCTCGATAGATTGCCTGCGAACGGCTTGCTCCGTGTCGTTATTTCGGCTACCGTGTTCGCGGTTCTTGCAGGTTTATATTTAACCGTTCGTCAAAACTTCGTAAGCGGACTTACCGTGATTGGCTCAATGCTCGTAAGCTCGGCGCTTACTTGCAGTTTGGTTATTCTTACCAGATTGCCTTTGACTTCGTCCATTCTTTACGCAATAACTTATAATACGTTCTTCGTGGTAATTGCTACGACGTTTAGCTTGAATAAGATTAACGCAAAGAGCAAAGAAAAATCCGATTTGGGCGTTGAAGAGCTCGTTTCGGAAAACGTAGCGGTTAAAGAAACGCTTGGCTTTAGCATTGCAAACGCGGTTGCGCTCGTTCTTATCGGCGCGATTGCAACGAGCGCCGTTAGAAATTTTGCGCTTGTGGCGTTCGTTTCTCTCGTAGCAGGTACGTTTAGCGCGTTAATTTTTGCGCCTGCGCTCTATTTACCGTTAAAACGTTATGCGGATAAAAAACAAGCGCAACGTTCCAGATACGATTATAAAAAAGGCGTTTCTGAAAATAAGAACTAAATCGGCGTTGGCAAAACGCCTCTGACGAAAACAGTAATCGGGCGGGGATTGTGTGTGAAAACGAGTACCCGTCCGTTTTCTTTTAAGTATTCAAAAGTCGAGCGTATCGACGCGTATTGAGGTTTTTATGAAAAAAATCATACCCGAATATTCTTTTTCGGAAGAACAATTGAATAAAATATCCGTTCTTGCGAAACAGACGGGGTTGACTGAAAACGTAACGCGTATTTTGTATGCTCGAGGCGTTGACACCAATCAAAAAATTGAAAAGTTTATGCGCCCCTCCGTCAAGAATTTCCTTTCGCCGTTTTTGATGAAAGGAATGAAAGAAACGGTAGCGTTAATTACTCAAGCGCGCGATATGGGTAAGACCGTTGCGGTATTCGGCGATTACGACGCGGACGGGATTTGCGCGTCGGCGATTATGTATCACGCGTTAAAGGAGTTTGGAATTGAACCGTGGGTGTACGTGCCTGAACGCGCAGACGGATACGGGTTATCCGAAGAAATCGTGGATAAAATTTTTGAAGAATGTAATCCCGAACTTTTTATTACGGTCGATTGTGGGATTTCTTGCGCGAAAGAAACGCAATATATTTACGAGCTTGGCGCGGACGTGATTGTTACCGACCACCACGAATTGCCCGAAATTTTACCCGATTGCGTAGTCGTTAATCCCAAACTTGACGACGATTATCCTTACGATAATCTTTGCGGGGCGGGAGTAGCGTTAAAAGTTGCGTGCGCGTTGCTTGGCGAAAAAGCGTATAAATATTTGGATTTTGCCGCGCTTGCGACTGTTGCGGATAGCGTGCCGTTGTTGGGTGAAAATCGAGATATCGTGGCGGAAGGGTTGAAGATTTTCAATAATAATCCAAGACCGTGCTTTGTTTCCTTATTGAATAAAAACGAAGTGATGACGGCGCAAAAGTTGTCGTTTACCATCGCGCCGAAAATTAACGCGGCGGGTAGAATGGGAGACGCGCAATCGGCGTTCCGATTGTTTTCTACTACCGACGAAAGGGAAATTTACGATTTGTCCGTGAAACTTTGCGCGTATAATGCGGAAAGACAAAAATATTGCGAAGAGCTTTATTTTTCCGCGAAAGAGAAACTTTTGAAAAAAGGCGCTTACGGAAAAGTAATTATGCTTTCCGATGAGGGTTGGAATACGGGCTTTATTGGAATCGTGGCTGCTCGTATTGCAGAAGAATACAATCGTCCTACCTTATTATTCGTTCATCACGGCGATATGTTAAAAGGTAGCGCGCGTAGTATTGAAGATATTAATATTTTTACGGCGCTTAAGAATTGTTCGGAGTATATTGATGAGTTCGGTGGACACGCGCAAGCGGCGGGCGTTAATATTCGCCTTGAAAACTTCGATAAGTTGGAAGAAGCGTTAAATAGAGAAATTTCTCAAAATTATACTTCGGAAGATTTTCAACAAAAGATTTACGTTTGCGAAGAAATAACTTCGCCCGTTTCGCTCAAGTTTGCGCAAGAATTGTCGGCTATGGAACCTTACGGCGTGGGGCATCGTTGTCCTTTATTCGTGGTTAACGCGAACAATTGCGCTGTGAAACCCGTCAAGGCAATGTCCGCGCATTTGAACGTAAAAAGCGAATATATCGATTTGATGTATTTTTCAGGGATTAGAAATTTAAAATATCTTGAAAGCGACGTCAAGAAAAAAATTATTTTTGAAATTAATCTCTCGCATTTCCGCGGTCGCGATTACGTAAAAGGGTTTATTAGAGATTTTTCCTACGACGGGAGAACGGGTAAAAACGTATCGGAAAGTATTTTTGCTAATACGATTAATCGTTTTAAAGAGAAAAACGTTGACTTTGATTTAACGGAATTATCAACGGACGAGATTAAAGAATTTATAAAAAATAGGCAAAACAAATGCGCTTACGGGCTTTGTATGATTGCTTCTGATAGACGAACGTTGGATTTTTACGACGAATTGTCGTCAGCCGACTGCGATTTATTCTATCCTTCGTCGAGAAATTTGGCGAACGAATTGATAGTATCCCCGTCTTTTGACGCCGATTTATCGGGCTTTGAAGAATTTGTGTTTTTGGATACGCCGTCCGATTTCAATATCCCTGCACTTGCAGGAAAACGCGTGTACGTAAACCGTGATATTTGCGGATATAAAACGTTCGAAGGCTTGAACGTTTGTCGAGAAAACCTTTTGTCTATATTTTCCGCTATGCGAAAAGAAGTAAATTCTTTAAACGGGTCAACGGCGGAAGAAATTACGCTCGCTTGCGACGGACTGGGTTTTGATAAGCGGGAATTCATATTTGCGTTAAACGTGTTTGAAGAATTGGGACTCGTTTCTTTTGGCGAAGGACGATTGACCGTTTATCGTGGGATTAAAACGGAATTGAACGATTCTGCCCTGTATAGAAAAGTACGTTCTTTACAGGGAGAATAATAAAACGGGCATAGCAGGTATGCGTTGAAAAGTAATTTTTGACTATAATGGGAAAGAAAGATATGCAAAGTACGTTAGAAAAAATCAATGCCTATTCCGAAGAAGATAGGGAAAAAATATTAAAGGCGTTTTATTATGCGGAAAACGCTCATTCCAACCAAAAACGCGCGTCGGGTGAACCGTATTTTATTCATCCTTGCGCCGTTGCTGAAATCTTGATGGGGTTGGGATTGGATTCGGCGACGATTGCCGCCGCGCTTTTACACGACGTAATTGAAGATACCGACGCGACGGAAGAAGATATTAAAAGAGAGTTTGGCGACGAAGTCTTAGAGCTTGTAAGTGGGGTAACCAAACTTGATAAAATCGTCTTTAAATCTCAAGAACAAGAAGAAGCGGAAAATTTTCGTAAAATATTCGTTGCGATGGCGAAAGATATCCGTGTTATTATCATTAAGCTCGCGGATAGATTGCATAATATGCGTTCTTTGAACTTCCTTTCCCACGAACGCCAAATGAAAATGTCGAGAGAAACGCTCGATATTTATACTCCGCTTGCCGGACGACTTGGTATTTCGCAAATTAAATGCGAATTGGAAGATTTGTGTTTGAAGTACCTTGACCCTGAAAGTTACGAAGATTTGGTCGTCAATATTAACGAAAAATTGTCCGAGCGTAGAGAGTTCGTAAGCTCTATCGTTTCGGAAATCAAGGAACTAATGCAAGCAGACGGGATTGAAGGGGAAGTATTCGGTAGACCTAAGCATTTCTATTCTATCTATAAAAAAATGAAAAATAAGGGCAAGACCCTTGAGCAAATTTACGACTTGTCGGCTGTTCGCGTAATCGTTAAAGACCTGCGTGAATGCTATACCGTACTTGGCGAAATTCACGAAAAGTGGAAGCCCATCCCCGGTCGAATTAAAGACTATATAGCAACGCCCAAGCCGAATAAGTATCAATCGTTGCATACGACGGTTATGACCAAATACGGTCAACCGTTCGAAATTCAAATCCGTACCGAAGAAATGCACCGCGTAGCGGAATTCGGTATCGCGGCGCATTGGAAGTACAAAGAAGGCGACGGGTCGGCGGATAAGAGTAAGAGCTTTGAAAATAAGCTTACTTGGTTGCGCGAAGTAATGGAATGGCAGGGTTCGATGAAAGACTCTCAAGAGTTCTTGAGTGCTTTAAAAACCGAACTTTATAGCGACGAGCTTTTGGTATTTACGCCACGTGGTAAGGTCGTGTCGTTACCGCCCGAAGCGACCCCGATTGATTTTGCTTACGCGATTCACTCGGAAGTCGGTAACCGCTGTACAGGCGCGCGTGTCAATACTAAAATCGTGCCGTTGAATTCCACTTTACAGGTCGGGGACGTGGTTGAGATTATCACTTCGCCCAACTCTAAAGGACCGTCGAGAGATTGGCTTAAATTTATTCGTTCGTCAAGCGCGAAAGCGAAGATTAAACAATTTTATAAGAACGAATTAAAGGAAGACAATATCCGTATCGGTCAAATGAAGCTTGACGACGAGGCGAAGAAAAAGGGTTATACCTTATCTACTCTTTTAACGGATGAATCTTTCGCGCGACTCGCGGAACGTTTCTCTTTCGGCGCGGTGGAAGAAATGTATGCGGCAGTCGGTTACGGTTCGATTTCCGTCAATCAAATTCTCTTTAAGTTAATTGATTATTATAAAAAAGACGCGCCCAAAATTTTTGAAGTACACGCAGGCGACGGCGGTGGTAGAACGCCGAGCGGTGTGCTTGTCAACGGTCAAAGCGGTTTATTGGTGCGCTTTGCGGGTTGCTGTTCGCCCGTACCCGGCGATGAAATCGTTGGATTTACTTCCCGTGGTAGAGGCGTGGTCATTCATAGACGGGATTGTCCGAATTTGAAAGACGTAGAGTCCGGCAGATTATTGCCTGCGGAATTTGCGAGAGCGGAAGGGGTTAAACAGCGTTATAACGCGAACATCGCTATCCGCGCGACGGAGCAAGGCGCGGCGCTCTCCGTGCTTTCTCAAGTCGTCTCGGATATGAAACTTTCCATTACGGCGGTCAACGGTCGTATCGACAAAAACAACGACGCGATTTTGGAGGCATCGATTAGTCTTGCGGATGTATCGGAAGTGGATATGCTCCTGAAAAAAATGCTTTCCGACAAGCGAATTTACGACGTGCACCGTATCACTTCTTTGACTTAATTTAAAGGAGTTGTATTATGCAAATCCATAAAATTTATCCGCGTGGGTTCGGCGCAAATACCTACGTTTTGACGAACGATAAAAAAACGGCTGTGGTAATCGACCCGTCCGGTTCGCACGTGGAAAGTAAATTAATATCGCTCGGTTTAAAAGCGGAATACGTGCTTTTGACACATTGCCATTTCGATCACGTTTTAGGGGTGGCAGGGTTGCAACAAAGTGGCGCAAGAGTTTTGTGTTTGGATAAGGAAAAACCGCTGATAGGGACGAGCGCGGATTTGTTTGAAAGTTTTGGCGCGCCGAGAAAAACTTATCAGGTAGACGAAATCTTAAAAGACGGGCAAGAACTAAATCTTTGTTCTATTAAATTTAAGGTGATGCATACGCCTGGTCATACGATAGGTAGCGCGTGTTATTTTGTTGAAAACGACGGGGGCAGGTACGTGTTTACGGGCGATACGCTCTTTGAAAACAGTATTGGAAGAACGGATTTTCCTACGGGCGATATAGGACAAATTCGTGAAAGTTTAAAAAAACTTTTAACCTTTGGCGATATGCCTGTGTTCCCTGGACACGGCGAAGATACTTCGATAGAAAGTGAACGAAAATATAATTCGTTTTTGCAGGATTTATAATTTATAAGGACGAAAAACTTTGACGACGAACTGTGCTTTTTTAGAAAATGAATTAATGGACGTGGCGCGTTTATTTAAAACGCGCCCGTTTGAAGTTTTGCATAATTTTTGTTTTGAAAACGGCGTGTTTTTTAACGAATTTATCGTTGACGGAGAAAAATTTTTCTTTAAAAATGAAGGCGTTCCAAAGGACGAAATCGAGTTTAAACGCTTGGAAAGACGGTTTGCAAAGCTTGGCCTTTACGCAATTTTGAGTAAAAAATACGACCAAACGATGCCTTGGGGCGCGCTGACGGGGATTCGTCCTACCAAACTTGCTTATACGGAAAAAGAAAACGGACGGGATTTTAAAGAGCTTTTCAATTTAATGCAGGTATCGGCGGAGAATACTTTGCTCGTAGAACGCGTCTTGAAAGCGCAGGAAGGGATTTACGAACGGAAAGACGATAACACCGATTTATTCGTGTCTATTCCTTTTTGTCCTACTAAATGCGCTTATTGCTCTTTTATTACAGCGCCGATTGATAAGACTCGTTGCTTTTTACCTGAATATTTGAATTGTTTGGAAAGAGAAATAAAGGGAAGCCGTTCGTTGGTTGGAAATTTACGCAGTATTTATATCGGTGGCGGTACTCCGTTCGCTTTGAGCTTGGACGAATTGGAAAAGGTCTTAAAACCGTTAGACGAACTCGTTGGCGTGGAATATACGGTAGAAGCCGGTAGACCCGACGTGTTCAGTAAAGAAAAATTACGCCTTTTAAAAGAACACGGCGTTACGCGTATTTGTATTAATCCACAAACGTTTTCGGACGAAACGCTCAAATTGATTGGGCGAAAACATACCGTTTCGGACGTATATAAAGCATTTGAAATGATTAACGGTATGGGGTTTGACGTAAACGTTGATTTGATAGCAGGCTTGGAAGGGGAAACGGTAAAAACGTTCTCGTCCGGCGTACAAAAAGCGGTGGAAACGGGCGCGGAAAATATTACGGTGCATTGTTTGTCTTTAAAATCGGGGGCAAAACTCAAAGAAGAATGTTCGTATATCGAAAACGATTCGATAAGTGAGATGATTAAAATATCAAGAGAGATTTTAACGGGCGCAGGGTACGAGCCGTATTATATGTATCGACAAAAGTATCAAGCGGGCAACAACGAGAACGTGGGGTGGACGAAAAAAGGTAAAGCGTGCGTGTATAACGTGGATATTATGGAAGAAACGGCGGATAATCTTGCGCTTGGTTCAAACGCCGTATCTAAACGGGTGTTTACGGAGAAAAATAGAATTGAACGGTTTGCTTCGCCTAAAGATTTGAAAACTTATTTAGAGAAAATAGACGAAATAATTGAAAAGAGAAGGAATTTTTTTCAAAAAGAGCTTTAAAACGTTTTACAATCTCGTAAGATTGTGATAAAATAGTAGTAACGGCTGCGAGGAGCGACGATTCTCCACGTCGCGCTTGGCAGTACGAGATACGTTCCATAGGAGGATAAAAAGAAATGGAAAAAAATGAAATCATCGCAAAATTTGCAACGCACGAAGGCGACACGGGTTCTCCCGAAGTTCAAATTGCTCTTTTGACGCAAAAGATCAATCACTTGAACGAACACCTTAAGGTACACAAGCAGGACAACCATTCCCGCCGTGGCCTTTTGAAAATGGTAGGTAAACGTCGTGGCCTTTTGGATTATCTCAAAGAAAAAGATATTATGAGATACAGAGCCATCGTTGAAAAATTGGGATTGAGAAAGTAACAAGCATGAAAGGGCGGGTCGTTTTTATCCGCCCTTTTTTGTGGTATTAGGGGTAAAATCCGACCGTGGCAGGGTTGGAAGTAGCGCCTATTATCAAAACCCCTTTCCCGTCGAGGCGGCGCGAAAGGACAAGAACGAAAAAGAACTATTAAGGAGAGTAACAAAAAAATGCCGAATTTAGAAAATGCAAAAGTCTTTAAAACTGATTATGCGGGTAGAGAACTCGTCGTTGAAATCGGTAAATATGCCGAACAAGCGAACGGTGCTTGTCTTGTCCGTTGTGGTGATACGGTCGTAAACGTAACCGTATGTATGGCGGAAAAAGCGAGAGAAGGTATGGATTTCTTCCCCCTTTCCGTTGACTATGAAGAAAAAATGTTCGCCGTTGGTAAAATCCCCGGCGGTTTCAAAAAGAGAGAAGGAAGAGCGTCGGACAAGGCTATCCTTATTAGCCGTTTGATTGACCGTCCTATCCGTCCGTTGTTCCCGAAGGGGATTTTCAACGACGTCGTAGTCGTTGCGACGGCTCTTTCCGTTGACCCTGATATCGCGCCCGAACCCATCGCAATGATCGGTTCGTCCGTAGCGCTTTCAATTTCCGATATTCCTTGGGCAGGGCCTACGGGTTCGGTTATCGTCGGTTGTATCGACGGTAAATATATTATCAACCCCACCGTTGAAGAAAAAGAAAAGAGCACCATTCATTTGTCTTTGGCGGGTACGAAAGATGCTATTCTTATGATTGAAGCGGGCGCGAAAGAAGTTACCGACGCAGAAATGGTCGGCGCGATTACGTTCGGTCACGAAGAAATTAAGAAGGTTTGCGCATTCGTTGAAGAAATTGCGAAAGTTGCGGGCAAGCCCAAGAAAGAAATGGAACTTTACCATATCCCCGAAGAACTTGACGCGGCGGTTAAGGCATACGGTTACGATAAGCTCTACGCTGCGCTTGATACGTTCGATAGACAAGAACGTCAAGCTCGTCAAGAAGCGGCGGAAGCGGAAATTATCGAACATTTCAGCGAAATCTATCCCGACCAAATGCGTGAAGTTAAGGATTCCATTTATTATATCGTAAAGGGTATCGTTCGCGCGAAGATTTTTGATAACGGCGTTCGTCCGGACGGCAGAACGCTTAAAGAAGTTCGTCCTATTTGGTGTGAACACGGCATTCTTCCCCGCGTACACGGGTCGGCGATTTTCACTCGTGGACAAACTCAAGCGCTTACGACTTGTACGCTCGGTATGCTCGGTGAAGCGCAAAGAATGGAAGGTCTTGACGAAGAAGAAGAAAAGAGATATATGCATCAATATAACTTCCCCGGATATAGCACGGGTGAAGCAAAGGCGTTGAGAAGTCCCGGTCGTCGTGAAATCGGTCACGGTGCGCTCGCAGAACGCGCGCTCGTTCCCGTAATTCCTACGGCGGAAGAATTCCCGTACGCAATCCGCGTGGTATCCGACATTATGTCGTCGAACGGTTCGTCGTCGATGGCGTCCGTTTGTGGTTCGACGATGGCGCTTATGGATGCAGGCGTTCCCATTAAAGCGCCCGTTGCAGGTTGCGCAATGGGGCTCATCAAAGACCCTGAAACCGGTAAGTACGTTATTATGACGGATATTCAAGGTTTGGAAGACTTCCTTGGCGATATGGACTTCAAAGTAGCTGGTACGGAAAAGGGTATTACGGCTATCCAAATGGATATCAAGATTAAGGGTATCTCTGAAGAAATCATGCTCGACGCAATCGCGCAAGCGCAAGAAGCTAGAAGATTTATCCTTAATAAGATGCTTGAATGTATCCCTGAAACGAACGAACAACTTTCCGTTTACGCGCCCAAGATTCTTACCTTTAAGATTAATCCTGAAAAGATTGGCGACGTCGTTGGTAAACAAGGTAAAGTTATCAATAAGATTATCGAACAAACGGGTACGAAGATTGATATCGAAGAAGACGGTACGGTATGCGTAGCTTGTTACGGCGACGTAGCAAATGCTGAAAGAGCAAAAGCGATTATCGAATCGATTGCGCACGATCCTGAAGTGGGTGATATGTTCGTGGGCGTAGTCGTAAGAATTCTCTCTCGAGTAGGCGCGTTCGTTGAATTTGCCCCCGGTAAGGACGGTATGGTTCATATTTCCCGTCTTTCCGAAAATCGTGTAAATCAAGTAGAAGACGTGCTCAATATCGGCGATAAAGTAAAAGTAGAAATTGTTAAGATTGGCGAAAAGGGTATCGATTTAAAACTTCTTGAAAAGCTCGACTAATTAAGTGTTGGTAAAAATTAAACAAACCGCAGGTTAAACCCTGCGGTTTCCTTTGTGGAAATTGCTTGATTTATTTCAAAAATTAGGAGTTAATATGAAAAAAAATATTTCGGCAAAAACTTTGACGTGGCTGTTTGTGTTCGTTTATTTCGCTAGCTACGTAACGAGAATTAATTTTTCGGCAATTATACAAGAAGTTGCGACTGATACGGGATTGGCAAAATCCGCGCTTTCCGGCGTACTCGTTTGTCTTTCGATTACTTACGGCGTTGGGCAAATCGTCAACGGTTGGTTGGGAGATAAAATCAAACCGCAACGATTGATTTTTTATGGTTTGTTAATCGCGACCGTAGTAAATTTAGCGTTTCCGTTTTTTGCTTTTTCCGTGCCCTTAATGTGCGTGTTTTGGGCGGTAAACGGTTTTGCGCAAGCGATGATGTGGCCACCGATGGTGAAAATACTCGTTGGAACGATGAGTGAAGAAGAGTATGGCGCAAGCGTAATAAAAATTTCTTGCGGTTCGTCTGTCGGTACGATTTTTATCTATTTAGTTTCTCCGCTCGTCATAAAACTTTGGGGTTGGAAAGCGGTGTTTGCCGTGACTTCCTTAATCGGTGTTCTTTCTTGCGTATTGTGGTGTATAATGCAAAGAAAAATGGTAATCGTTGAGGAGAACAAACCGCAAGAAGTTCAAGAAACTTCCGCACCTGCCCCTTTCAAATTCCCGAAACAAGCCGTTTGGCCTATGCTTTTTATAATGCTTGCGATAACGTTCCAAGGTATGCTTCGCGACGGCGTTACGAGTTGGATGCCGACCTATCTTGCCGAAGTATTCCAAATGGATAATGCAACGTCGATTCTTTGTACCGTATCGCTTGCCATTTTTTCTATGATAAGTTATTATGCTTCCGGTTGGATTTATAAAACGTTTTTCCGTTCGGAAACAGGTTGCGCTATAAGCTTGTATTTGGTCGTTTTGTTTTTTACCGCTTTGCAATATTTATGCTTCGATTTCGGAGCCGTGTTTGCTATCCTTTGTATGACGATGACGACGGCGGCTATTCACGGGGTAAATTTAATGCTTATATCGCACGTTCCAAAGCGTTTTAAAAAGTATGGTAATATTTCAACGATTTCGGGGGTATTGAACGCGTGTACTTATCTCGGCTCGGCTATTTTTACTTACGGCGTAGCCGTATTGGCTGAGTCGCTCGGTTGGCGCGCAACGGTTGGGGTTTGGTTTATCATAGGCATTTTCGGTTGTTTATGTTGCTTGATTGCTTTAAAACCTTGGCGCAAATTTATTGGTATTAAAACGGATGAATAAAACAAAAAAGGAGCTACGAATTGAACGTAGTTCCTTTTTTCATCGATAAAGCAATTTTAAGCGAATAACAGGGGTAAAACGGTTACGAGTAGTACGATGATACCGAGTCCGATTCTATACCAACCGAAAATTTTGAAGTCGTGTTTTTTAACAAAATCCATTAAAAATTTAACGGTAAATAAAGAAACTACGAACGCCGTAATCGTACCGACAAACAAATATCCAAATTCAGACAACGTGAACGAGCCGAACTCTATAATAAATTTTAAGGTTTTTAAAAAGCTTGCGCCTGCCATAACGGGAATTGCGAGAAAGAAAGTAAATTCAGCGCCGGCGGGCCGAGAAATGCCAAGCAGTAAAGCGGATAAAATAGTTATACCCGACCTTGACGTGCCTGGGATAATCGCAAGGACTTGAAAAAGTCCGATAAATAGAGCTTGTTTATACGATATTTCATCCGTCGTATTGACGGGGAAAGTTTTTCCTTTGTTTTTGTTTTCAATTAAGATAAAAAGGATACCGTAAAAAATTAAAGAGCTTGCAATTAAGATAGGGTTATCGGGGAAGTCGAAAAGTAACCCGATGACGGCAGCAGGTACGCATGCAACGATAATTTTACCCCATAAAATTAAAGTGTTTTTTTCTACGACGACGGTGGTTTTATTTTCGTCGTTGCTTTTCTTTGAAAGGGAAAAAGGAAAAAGCTTTTTCCAAAATAAGAGTAAAACGGCGAGAATTGCGCCGAATTGAACGACGTAGAGAAAAACGTTTTTAAATTCATCTCGAGCGGATAAGGGAAAGAGTTTGTCTATTAAGATTAGGTGTCCCGTACTAGAAACGGGTAACCATTCCGTTATTCCTTCAACGACGCCTAAAAGAAATATTTTCAAAATTTCGATAAAGTCCATAGTCAATAAATTCCTTGAATAGGTTTTAATATTTTATGCGAATTTTTACTATTATAGCATAAGAATGCCGAAAAGTCCATAAAAAGCATAAAAAATATAAAAAAAACAGCCAAAAATGCTAAAAAAAATTAAAAAATATATTGCAAGGAATAAAAAAATGTGCTATAATGAAATTGTGCTTAACGATTATGATAGGGGTGGTTGTGATTATGTTCGGGAGTACGAAAATAAAAATGGAGGTACTCCTACATGATACAGGGTACGGTAAAGTGGTTCAATGCTGGGAAGGGCTATGGATTCATAGCCGGCGATGAAGGTGGCGAAGACGTGTTCGTGCATTTCTCCGCTATTCAAGTGGAAGGGTTCAGGACTTTGAAAGAAGGACAAAAAGTTTCTTACGAAACGGAAAAAGATCCGAAAAATCCTGAAAAATTACGCGCTATTAACGTTTGCGTAGTTGAATAATCAAGACAGTATAATCCAAACGAGCCCCAAAGGGATATTTTTAATCCCTTTGGGGCTCGTTACCATTATAATACGAGAATTATATTGCTTTTAGTTAAAAAAGAAAATTTATTGGTTAAAAAAAGAAAATTTAAATACCATTCCTTGACAAATCTTTTCTTTTATTATATAATTAAAATCGTAATATCGCGGAATTTTTCGGTGTTATAAATATCGGCTAAATTTGCCGAAAAATTAAAAGGGAAATTAAGGAAATTATGCAAGGAAAAGAACTTTTTAAGTCGGTTTTTGGTTTGGAAGCGGAAGATTTGTTTACGGCGGCTGGACGCATTAACGTTATTGGCGAACACGTCGATTATTGCGGTGGAAAAGTATTTCCCGCCGCGCTGAATTTGCGTTGTAACGTTTACGGACGGAAAACAGGTGCAAACGTTATCCGTATTGCGTTAAAGGGTATTGACGGAATTAAGGAAATTGAAATTGATAAACTTGATTCTTACAAAGAATTAGAATACGCGAATTATCAAGCGGGCGTCGCGTATTATTTACAACAGCAAGGCACGCCTATCGTTGGTTGCGATTTGTTTTACGAGTGTACCGTTCCGTTCGGTAGCGGTTTAAGTTCGTCGGCGGCAATTGAAGTGGCTACAGCCGTTGCGCTTTCCGAATATGCAGGCGTAAAATACGATAAGGTTAATCTTGCGCGCATCTCTCAACGTGCAGAAAACGAATACGTGGGCGTTAATTGTGGGATTATGGACCAGTTCGCGTCTGCTATGGGGAAGAAAGACCACGCGGTTTTGCTTGATTGTTCGACGCTTGACTACGAATACGTACCTTTAGATTTGGGCGATTACGCGCTCGTCGTAGCGAATTGTAACAAACCGCATAATCTCGTCGAAAGTAAATACAACGTTCGCCGTCAAGAAGTGGAAACGGCGCTCAATATCATTAAAACCGTTAAAGACGTGAAGTGTTTGGCTGAGCTTTCGCCCAAAGACTTTAACGAAGTGAAACATTTACTCGCCGGCGCTGTATGCAAAAGAGCAGAACACGTCGTTATGGAATGCGAGAGAGTGAATATGGCGGTAAAGGCGTTGAAAGCAGGCGATATCGTAGAGCTCGGTAGGTTATTAAACGAGAGTCATTATTCTTTGCGTGATTTATACGAAGTTACGGGTAAAGAACTCGACGCGTTAAGCTCGTTTGCGAGAAAAGAAACGGATTGCTTGGGCTCAAGAATGATTGGCGCAGGCTTTGGCGGTTGTACCATTTCAATCGTTAAAAAATCGGCGGTAGAAGGGTTTATTCGGCACGTAGATAAGGCGTATTACGACGCTATCGGCTATCGCGCAAGTTTTTACGAAACTTCGATTGAAGACGGTATTACCGTGACGAAGCTTTAAGGGAGAGAAAATGGAAGAACTGTTTTTATCTACGCTCAATCAAATGGCGATATTGTTTTCCTTTATCGTGATTGGCTATTTGCTTGTAAAATTTCGTTGTGTTAGCGAAAGTTCGGCGGCAAGTCTTTCAAAACTTGAAAATACCGTATTCGTTCCAGCGCTGATTATGGGTACGTTTATCGAGAATTTTACGGTAAATACGTTATCGACGGCGTGGAAATTCTTGTTGATGAGTATATTGTTGGCAGTTGCGGGCGTAGTGTTGTCTATATTTATAGGCAGAAGAATTTTTAAAGAGAAATTAACGCAGAAATTATCCGTTTACGGGCTTTGCTTTTCCAATTTCGGGTTTATGGGCAATGCAGTCGTAAAAGCGCTATTCCCTGAAATTTTCTTGGAATACGTGATTTTTACTATTCCTTTTTGGATGGCCGCTTACGTTTGGGGCGTACCTACTTTATTAATCCCCAAGACTGAAGGCGAGAGCGAGAAAACTTCTTTTCTTGCAAAATTAAAGCCGCTTTTAAATCCGATGTTTATTTGCCTTTTAATCGGCGCTGTAATCGGATTGACGGGTTTGAAATTGCCTTCGTTCGTAATGGGCGTCGTTTCGAGCGCAGGAAACTGTATGTCGCCGTTGGCGATGATTTTGACGGGTATATTGCTTGCAAAAATCGATATAAAAGCATTGATAAAAAAATGGCGGTTGTACGTTGCTACGTTCGTTCGTTTGGTTGGTTATCCGATTTTATATATTTTAATTTTTGCGTTTGTTCCTCAGAACTCGTTTATCACGGAAACCTTTTTGATTTGCGGTATGTGCGTAGTGGCGATGCCAACGGGGTTGACGGCGGTATTCGTTCCGTCTGCGTACGGCGAAGATTCAACGCCGGCTGCGGAGTTTGCGCTCGTGTCACACGTTTTATCCGTAGTTACGATTCCATTGATTTTTATGCTTTTTCAAGCAATTTTTTAAAAAGAAAATATAAAAAACAGAAGGTAAGGTTATGATACAGAAATATTTATCCAATTTGTTAGAATATGCAAAAATACATTTAGGTCTTAAAAATGAAGATACCGTGTACGCAATGAATAAGCTTGCTGAAAAGTTACAGCTCGATAGCGTAGACGAAGTTGCGCCCGATAGCGAAACGATTAAAGCGTTGGATTGCCCTGATACTATCGTTGCGCCCATTTTGGCGTACGCGTTGGAAAAGGGCTTGGTAGAGGACGGCGAAGAAGAATTTTTTACTTCGGAGATACTCGATATGCTTTCGCCCTTACCGTCTAAAACGATTGCCGATTTTAACGAAAAATACGCTGTTGACCCCGACGATGCGTTCAATATGCTTTACGATTTGGGGGTTAAGAACGATTACGTAAAACTTTCCGCGATTCGCAAAAATAAGGAATGGATTGCGGAAACGACTAAAAATAAATTGCAAATTACCATTAATTTGAGTAAGCCTGAAAAAAACAATAAACAAGTTGCGAAAATGCGCAACGTATCCGCAGGCTATCCTAAATGTATGCTTTGCAGAGAAAACGTAGGCTACGTTGGGCAAGGCAGAACCCGTCGCAATATGCGTACCGTGCCGTTAAAGCTTGCGGGGGAAGATTGGTTCTGGCAGTTCTCTCCTTACGCGTATTTTTATCAACACGGTATTGCAATTAACCGCGAACATACCCCGATGGCGTTGACGGCTAAAACGTTCGATAAAATTTTGGATTTCGTGGACTACGCTCCGCAATATTTCATCGGTTCGAACGCTTGCTTGCCCATCGTCGGCGGTAGCATTCTCGCGCACGAGCATTTCCAAGGCGGTAAATGTACGTTCCCGATGTTCCTTGCGCCCGAAGGGAAACAAATGAAAACGCCCGTGGAAGGGGTTTCGGCTTGCGTTTTGGATTGGTACAACAACGTTATTTTGTTGAAAGGCAAAGATAAGTCTGCCGTTGCGGAAATGGGTAAACGTATTTTGGCGGAATGGGTTGTTTATAACGACGAGAGCGTTGGTGTTTACGCGAAAACGGACGCGCAACATAACGCGCTCGCGCCCATTACCCAAAAGACGAAAGACGGGTATAAATTGTATATGCAACTTCGAAACAACCGTTGTAACGAAGAACACCCCGACGGAATTTTCCACGCGCATAAAGAATACCATAATATTAAGAGCGAATCGATTGGCTTAATCGAAGCGATGGGTCGGTTTATTCTTCCCGGTAGATTGGATTATCAGCTTAAAGAAGTTGAGAAATTCTTAACGGGTGAAAATACTGAAATTGCGGAAAATATGAGCATTCATACCGATATGATAAACGAGCTTATCCGCGTACACGGTACGGCTCTTTCCAAAGAACAAGCCCACGACGTCGTCGTGAAAAAAGTGGAATGGGTTTGCGAAAGAATTTTGGAAAATACCGCGGTGTTTAAAGACGACGAACAAGGTAAACTTGCGTTTAACCGTTTTTTAAGCGTTTGCGGTATCGAAGAATAAGTTTTAAAAATTAAAAACGCGGATTTTATCCGCGTTTTTTCGCCTTTTATTTTCAAATAAAAATATTTCGGCTCTTTTGTCGGATTAAGGGATTTTTTATCCGATAATACTTGCCCGAACGCCCACTCGACGAAATACGACGCTCGAAAAAAAACGAATACCGTCGTATGCGGTTTGGGGCGTATGCGGATTTCCGCATACGAACGTAAAAAAGTCGAAAAATAAAGAAAAACACATAAAAAAGTCAAAAATAAAAAAATGCGATGGGGTAGGGTAGCATAGGTGAAATATGCAAAAGCCCACACCTGTATCGCGATAAACGTGCGGAAGTACGCACGTAAAGGGTGGTAAATTATGAAATATATTATGGCGCTTGATCAAGGCACTACTTCTTCTCGGGCGGTACTCGTGGATAAAGAACAAAAAATAGTTTCTATTTTAAATAGAGAATATCCGCAAATTTATCCGCAGGAAGGTTGGGTGGAACACGACCCGATGGATATTTGGTCTAGTCAGTACGGCGTGATGATGGAAGTTTTCGCAAAGAGCGGAATTGAACCGCAAGAAGTCGGCGCAATCGGGATTACCAATCAACGCGAAACGACGGTTGTTTGGGATAAAAATACCGGAAAACCCGTTTACAACGCTATCGTTTGGCAATGCCGTCGTACCGCGCCAATTATCGCGAAACTCAAAGCGGACGGAAAAGAAACGCTCATTCGCGAAAAAACGGGGCTTATCCCCGACGCTTATTTTTCGGCAAGCAAAATTCAATGGATACTTGACAACGTCGACGGTATACGGGCGCGCGCCGAACGGGGCGAATTGCTTTTTGGTACGGTGGATACGTGGCTCGTTTGGAAATTGACGGGCGGAAAGGTACACGTTACCGATTATACGAACGCGTCGAGAACGATGCTCTTTAATATCAATACGATGGATTGGGACGACGAATTATTGGCTCTTTTCAATATTCCGCGCGCAATGTTACCCAAAGTTAAAAGTTCGGGCGAAATTTACGGTTATGCGAACGTCGGTGGGGTAGAAATACCGATTGCAGGCATAGCGGGTGATCAGCAATCGGCGTTGTTCGGACAATGTTGTTTTGAAAAGGGAGAAGCGAAGAATACTTACGGTACGGGTTGTTTCCTGTTGATGAACGTTGGGGAAACCCCGACGATTAGTAAAAACGGGTTATTGACGACCGTCGTGGCGACGTTGAAGGGCGAAAAACCGCAATACGCGTTAGAAGGTAGCGTGTTTATCGGTGGCGCGGTGATTCAATGGTTGCGCGACGAAATGCGGTTCTTTACCGACAGTCGCGACGCGGAATATTATGCAAGGAAAGTGCAAGATACCAACGGCGTTTACGTTGTACCTGCTTTCGCTGGACTCGGCGCACCCTATTGGGATATGTACGCAAGGGGTACGATAGTCGGGATTACGCGCGGTACGAAACGAGAACATATCATTCGCGCGTCGCAAGAATCGATTGCATATCAATCGGCGGATTTGGTGTTTGCGATGGAAAAGGATATAGGCTCGCCGTTAAAGAGTTTGAAAGTAGACGGCGGAGCGTCGCGCGACGGGTTTTTAATGGGCTTTCAAGCGGATATTTTAGGGAAAGAAGTCGTAAAACCTATCGCTCACGAAACGACTGCGTTGGGCGCGGCGGCACTTGCAGGGTTGACCGTCGGTTTTTGGAAAGACAGGGAAGAACTTAAAAAAGTATGGCAAACGGAGAAAGTTTATATGCCGACTATCACGGAAGACGAGCGAGTTCAAAAATATTCAAAATGGCTCAAAGCGGTGGAAAGAAGCCGTAATTGGGCGGAGTAAAAAGAAGATAATAATAAAGAGCGCCTTGTTTCAAAGATTTGAAACAAGGCGTTTTTTTGCACTTTTTTATTTCTTGCTTTTTATCTTAAAGCACAGATAATGAATTTTCTTGATTCCAGACGATAAGCTGTTTTTCAATTGTGGGCGTTATTTTTGCGGTAAGAACTTCGTAGCCCAAAGGGGTTAAATGACCGCCGTCCGTCGTGTATTCGTCGTAAATTTCGCCCGTTTCAAGATTGAGTAGCGCGGAATATAAATCGACGAATTCAAAGGAATATTTTTCCGCGAGCATTTTTATTTTAACGTTGTTGTAGGCGGCAAGTTGGTTCTTTTTTCCCCATTCTTTACTCATAGAAGTGAGGGAAAGAAGGACGATTTTCGTGTTCGGGACGTTGCTAATAAACCCCATTAAAATATTTTCGTAGTTGTCGAACATAGAGCTCATATTGTTCGCGCCGATGAGCATAACGGCAACTTTTGGTTTCAAATCGTATAAAGAAAGAGTCATTCTTTCTTCTAATCCGATAGTGGTTTCTCCGCCTATACCACGATTGCAAACTAAATATTGGGGGTAATATTTTTTAACGTCGTATCCGTCCGTTAAACTATCGCCTAAAAAAGCAACGTCCACTTCGTAGTCGGCGTATTGTTCGTTTTCTTCTTGATACGTCGCGAATTTCTCGGCACGGTATTGTAAAATTGCTTGTTCTAATTCTTTGTCGTCTTTTTTACAAGAACAAAAATAAGCAAAAGCAAACAAACAAGCAATAAGAATACAAAGTTTCCTTTTCATTGTAATTACCTTATAATTTTATTCTAAAAATCCGTCGCTTGGCGGTAACAATTCGTCGGTAACGCCCATATCCACGTTTTTAAGCTTTTTCGCTATCGCGCGCGTTCTACCGGCGGCGGTTTCGATACTGTCTTGCGCTTCTTGGAGTTTCTTTTGCGTTTTATCTAAAACGTCGGAGAAGCGAGCAAATTCGTGCTTAAATACCGCTAAAAGTTGCCAAATTTCTTGCGAGCGTTTTTCGATTGCGGAAACTTTGAAACCCGTTTGCAGGGTGGAGAGTAACGCGCTGAAATTTGTCGGACCGCAGACGACGATTCGGCGTAAATTCAAATAATCGGTTAAATCGGGGATTTTTAAAACTTCTGCATACAAACTTTCTAACGGTAAATACATTACCGCGAAATCGGTTGTTCTCGGGGGGAGAATATACTTAGTCGCGATAGAATCGGCTTGGAGTTTAATAGCCTTAGAAAGATTTTTGACCGCTTTTTCTTCTGCGTCTTTGTCGTAAAGATTGGTCGCGTCGATAAGACGTTTATATTCTTCTATTGGGAATTTGCTATCGATTGGAAGATAGATAGTTTCGCCCGATTTATCGGGTAAAAGTACGACGAAATCGACCATATTATCGGTAAGCGGATTGAGTTTGACGTTGCTTGCGTATTGGTTGGGCGCAAGCATTTGCGAAAGCAACGCGCCGAGTTGGGTTTCGCCCCAAGTACCGCGCAGTTTAACGTTGGAAAATACTTTTTTGATATCCGAAACGCTTTCTGCGAGAGAATGGACTTCGCCAATACCGCGCGCAACCGCTTCCAAGCGTTGTTGAATGACCGAATAGCTTTCCGTGAGTTTCGTTTCAAGGGTTGCGGAAAGCTTTTCATTGACGCTCATTCGCACTTCGTCCATCATTCGTTGGTTGTTTGCGGACACGTAATTGAGCTGTTCGTTGAGATTTTTTTGCATATTGTTCAAGCGATACTCCGTCAAAGACGAAAGGTTGTTAATCGCTTGGTTGGTGTAATCGGAAGTCCCGCCGAGTCTATCGATTTTTTCTTTAATTTCGTTTAACGATTTGTCTTTGAGAATGGGTTGCGCGCCTTTTTTCGTTAAATTTAAAACGAGCAAAATTACGCAAACGATTAATAATAAAATACAAATAAATAATAACGTATCCGTCATAACGTTTATCCTTTATAGCGTTGAATTTTTGACTAAATCAAGGTAAAAACCTTTCGATAATGAAAGCAATCTCTCTTTTTTATTCTCTTTAGGAAATACCGCCACGTGCAATAAAAGTTTATTTAAAAGTTTGGAAATCGTCGGGGCAGGGTAGCCTGCTTTAATTAAATCCGAGCCCTTAACTTTTAAATTCTTTAAAGAAAACGGCGCGTTTTCTTCTTGCATTTTCGTTAAGATTTCCTGCCATTTTTTTGCAGTTGGACAAAGCGAAGTATCGTCCATACACCCCGAATAATCCGCTTGTTTAACGGCAAGAAGTTTATCGATTAAAGGGTAGTTTTCGACGATAAAACGGCGGAGTTTACTCTCTTTCGTCTTTAAATCAAAATCGTACATATGAAAAGCTACGAGCTTTGTGATTTCTTCTATTCGTTTTTTCGGCGCTTTGAAACGGGTTAAAATTTCTTGCGCAATTTTAGCGCCCTGCGTAGGATGGTCGTAACTGTTTCCGTCGCGAATAAAACAGTATGGTTTACCGACGTCGTGTAATAAAACGGCTAAACGAACGTCTTTATCGGCGTACATAGTAGCGCGCAACGAGTGTTCGAGTACGTCGTATTTATGAAAGTCCGCGCGTTGAAGCATTTTCCGTCCGAGTGTGAGTTCGGGCAAGATAATCTCTAACACGCCGATTTCATCGAGCGTTTTTAGAGCGAGATAATGTCCAAAAGGAACGCCTTGTTTTAAATCCGCTAAAAGGATTAAATTCAGTTCGCTGAAAATGCGTTCAGGCGAAACGTCTTGGATGAGCGTGGCGTTGTTTTTTGCGCCGAGCAAAGTAGCGGTATCGGCGGTGAAACCAAGTTGACCCGTTTGTCGAGCCAACCGCATTAGTCGCAACCCGTCCTCGCCGAACACTTTGTTTGCGTCGTCCACCGTCGTGAGTCGTCGTTCTTTAATTGCTGAAATCCCGTCGTTTAACGGGTCGATAAATTCGTCCTTTAAAATATCGTAATACACGGCGTTCGCGGTAAAATCTCTGCGTTTGGCGTCGAGCAAAATATCGTCGGTAAAGAAAATTTCGCTCGGCACGTGTTTTCCGCGGACGTATTTATCCGAACGGAAAGACGCGTATTCGTATTCGCGGTTTTCTTCGTCTTTAATTTTTATCGTACCCGTCGTTTTATAAACGGCGGTTATTTGAAAACCGCAAGAGCTGGCAATCGGAATAAATTCTTCTGCGCGCATCGGCGAGCAAAGGTCGAAATCGGAAGATTTCGAACCGACGCCCGAAAGAAAATCGCGAACCGCGCCCCCGACGACGTATAAAGGTTGGGGGGAGTTTTTTGCGAGAGTATGCAATTTTTCGTTTAAAAGTTCGCGCATAGACAAAAAACCTTAAATTTTTTTATAATTATATTATAACAAATAAAAAAATAATTTGCAATATTTCTAAAAGTGTTATATAATAGAAATGGTAAGTTTTTTTTCAGCTTTTAGATTTTTAAGGAAAAATGAAAGGTAAAAATTTGCAAGAAAAGAAAAACTTGTCAGGATATACAAAGGATGAGAGAAAATGTATCACATTATTAGTAATCCCACCGCGGGGAAAAAGGGTAGAAAGAAAAGTTTAGAGTTAGCGTTGGAAGTTTTTAAATCGGCTGGGAAACAATGCAGGGTTTACGAAACTACTTGCAGACAAGACGCGAAAGAGATTGCCAATAGACTTACTTTATCTGGCGTGGAAGAGATTATCGTCGTTGGGGGCGACGGGACGTTGCACGAAGTGTTAAACGGAATTGCCGACCCTTGTAATTGTCGTTTGGGTATAATTCCTGCCGGCACGGGTAACGATTTTGCCGAAGCGGCAGGGTTACCGCTTGACGCGAAAAAGGCGGTGGAGCTTATTTTGAAAGGTGAAACGAAAAAGACGGACTGGTTAGAGTTTGACGGCGTGCGTTGTATGAATATCGGCGGTATGGGTATTGACGTGGATATTTTAGAGCGTTGTAGAAAAGGTAAAATGAAAGGCAAACTCAAATACTTGATTAGCCTACTCCGTAGCGTCGTATCCTATAAGGGGTGGGAAGTTACTTTTGTCCAAGACGGGCAGGAAATCAAGCAAAAGGTACTCGTTGCAACGGCGTGCAACGGCGTGCAATTCGGTGGAGGATTGAAAATTTGTCCTGATGCGAGAATTGACGATAAGAAAATCGACGTCGTAGTCGTTGAGTACATAAAGGGTATTTTCAATCTTGCGAAAGCGTTTACGAAATTGATGAAAGGAACGATTACGCAATATCCTTCGACCCGTCATTTCCTTTGCGATGAAATTAAAATGGACGCCGAGCCTTGTCCTATTCAGCTCGACGGCGAAATTTACGAGAATTTGCGCTTTGACGTAAAACTTTGTAGCGGTTTAAATATTTACCGCTAATAAATAATAAAAGGTATAATTTATGATTTGGAACGGCTTGTACAAAAAAATATTAGAAGGCTTGCCTTCGGGGGTGTTCGCGTTTGACGATAAACTGAAAGTCAAATATACGAACACTGCTTTTCGCCGTTCTTTTTCAGAAAAAGCGAAGAAAAAAGGTACGCTTGCCGAAGCGCTTGCTTGCGCGGAAAAAGGCAAGTGCGGAGAAACGGAAAATTGTAAATTTTGCGCGTTTCGTCGGGTGATGCTTCAAGCGGTAGAAGAAAAAAAGGAAAAAAGCGAAACGTTGCGCGCAAGAGTAAAGCGAAACGGCAGGACGGACGTCGTGTCTTTGCAAATCCGCGTATTTCCTTTGGGCGAAAACGGAAAGTTGTTTTTAGGACTCACCGACGGGATTTACCAAACGGAAATGGAACGGGAAATGCTCTCCGCCGGACAAATGCAAAGACGACTTTTGCCGGCAGGGAAAATTGCGGGTGGAGTACCGTATTCGTATACGTATATTCCTTGCTTGGAAGTGGGCGGAGATTTGCCCGACGTATACGAGCTTAACGGGCAAACTTACGGCGTGTTGACAGACGTATCGGGGAAAGGCGTATCGGCAGGTATGCTCTCGGCGTTCGTAAAGGCAGGTTTTGACAGGACTCAAACTTCGCTTGCGACTGCGCTTGATAAATTGAATGAAAAGTTTAGCGAACTGAACCAAGACGAACGCTCGTATATCACGGTTGCGTCCGTTCGAATAGACGAAACGACGAAAACCTTACGCTACGCTATTGCCGGACATAACGCGCCGATTTTATTAAAAAATTCGTTTGGAATCCACGAAATCGAAATGCCGTCGCCCCCCATTTCAAATTGGTTTGCGGATACGAAATACCAAGAACGCGAACTTCCGTTTGAAAAGGGCGATTTGCTCGTCTTGCTTACCGACGGGGTAACCGAATGTGCGAACTCCGCAGGTGAACTGTTCGGAATCGAACGCGCGGAAAGCGTACTTACGCAATCGAGAAATGCGGAAGATTTTATCGGAAAGCTCAAAAACGCATTGACCGTCTTTTGCGGTGGAAAGTTCACCGACGACGTAACGGCGATAGCCTTTGATTTATAAGGAGATAATTATGCCGATAGAAATATGGATAATTTTAGCGGTTATTATCTTGATTTTAGCAATAATCGTGGGCGTATCTTATTACTGTTTTAGACGGTTATTCTATTCGAAAGATAGAACTCCGTTAAAAGACGACGAGTACGAAATTCCGGACGGGAAAGAGTATCAAGCGATAAAAGACGACATTATCGCTTGGATAAAATGGAAAAGGTCTTTACCGCAAGAAGATATAGAGATTAAATCTCACGACGGACTTACCTTGCGCGGTAAATATTTCGAATACGAAAAGGGCGCGCCCGTAGAAATCTTGTTTCACGGTTATCGCGGTAACGCGGAACGGGACGTTAGCGGTGGGATAGAGCGTTGTTTTAAGGTCGGTCGAAACGTGATTTTGGTCGACCATAGAGCGAGTGGTGCGAGCGACGGAAACGTTATTACGTTTGGAATAAAAGAACGGTTGGACTGTTTAAAATGGATAGAATACGCCGTTGAAAGGTTTGGGAAAGATACGAAAATCGTAATCGGTGGCATGTCGATGGGCGCGGCGACGGTTATGATGGCGACGGCGGAAGATTTGCCGAAAAACGTCGCCTACGCGATTGCCGATTGCGGTTATACTTCGCCGAAAGAGATTATTAGCAAAGTAATGCGTGAAATGGGTTATCCGGATAAGATTTTTTATCCGCTTGCAAAACTTGGCGCAAAGCTTTTCGGGAAATTTGATTTGGATGAAACTTCGCCGTTGCAAGCGATGGAGAATGCAAAAATACCCGTGATTTTTTTACATGGTACGGGCGACGATTTCGTGCCCTATAATATGAGCGAACGCTTATACGAGCGTTGTAAAGCGAAAAAATCGCTCGTTTTAATTCCTAACGCCGAACACGGTTTAGCGTATCCGCGAGATATGGATGGGTACGTTTCCGCGGTGAAGGATTTTCAAAAAGATTTGCTTTAAACTTTAAGCGCCCTGCGGTTTTCCGCAGGGCGCTTAAGAATACGTATAGAGAAATTTATCTATGTTTAGCGTAAAAAGATACGCCGACGGTGTTCGGTCCGCAATGTCCGCCTATCGTTGGATTGACGACGAGGATTTCCGTATTTAAATCTTGTCCGAAAGTTTCTTTTAATTGCGACTCTAAATCAAGCGCCAAATCAAGCGCGTCTGCGTGTCCGATGACGACGCGATGCGCTTTAATGTCTTCTTGCAAAGTTTCTACGAATTGTAAAAGCGCTTTTTGCGTGCTACGACGACCTTTCGCTTTCGCAACGGAACCCATAATCCCTTCGGCGTTTACGTTGATAATAGGTCGAATCCCTAAAATACCGCCCATCGTTGCGGCAAGTCCGCTTACCCGACCGCTACGTCCGAAAAATTTTAAGTCGTCGGCGTAGAAATAAACGGCGAATTTATCGACTTCTTTTTCCGACCAAGCCACGATTTCTTCGGCAGACGCGCCGTTTTTTGCCATTTGAGCAATTTCCATTGCGATGTTATAACAACAAACGCTTACGCCTTTGGTGTCGATAGCGTATAATTTTCGCTCGGGATATTTTTCTTGTAATTCCTGCCAAGCAAGATTCATAGAATTGAACGTACCGCTCATCGCTTTGGAGAAATGTACGTATAAAATATCCTTGCCTTCTTTTAAAGTCGGTTCGAAATATTCAACGTATTTTTGCGGAGAGAGCGCAAAAGTTTTAGGGATAACGCCACTACGTAAGGTGTCGTAATAGGTTTTATAATCGAAAACCTGAAAATCTTCGTAAGGATAAACGTCTACGCCGTCTTCCAAAGAGTAGGGCATACTAATGAGTTTAAAACCGTATTTTTTCGCTATTTCAGGTGTGATGTCGGTATCCGTGTCCGTAAATAATTGATACATAATTTGATTTCCTTATTCCTTTTGTTTTGCGTTTTTTATTAATTTTTGTAAAAGCGACGTGAATTGTTTTTTTTCACTTTCCGAAAAATCGGAAAAGAGTTGCTTTTCAAAATTTTTTTTGATTAAGCTGATTTCAGAAATAATAGCGCTTGCTTTTTCTTTTAAGATTAAATGTAGTTTCTTTTTATCTTGGGGGTTAGAAATACTATGCAAATAACCGCTTTTAATTAAACTCGAAACGGATAAAGAAACATGGGATTTAGTGAACCCTAAATTTTTTACGATATCGCTGGATAAATTATTTTCTTTGTTTTCCGCCAAATAAGAAATAATCATAAGCTCGTTTTTCGTCAGTTTATATTTCTTTTCAATAAAACGATAGCTTTTTTTCAGTTTCTTTTTAAAAATTGCTTCGTAACCGAAAAAGTCCATACAAGCACTCCTTTTGATTGTTCAATTTTGAACTAAAAATAGTTTAGCACTAATCGTTTACGAAGTCAAGCGTTTTAGCGAAAATTGTCGAAAAATAAAAAAAATAAAAAAAGGCGAGTGTTTTTAGTTGATATTCGCGCACGTTCGTATTATAATAATACTGTTCGCTTATAGGATTTTAGTTCAAAGCGATAGGAGTAGGATGAAAAATGATAAAAAAGATAGTAGATTTTCTTAAAATGAATAAAAAGAAAATCCTACAAGGCGTTTTAGTTGTCTTGGGTTTAATTGGATTTTCGTTTTTATGTCTGTTAATTTTAAGTTTATTTGGCATCGTTTATTTTGACGACGGATTACAGTTTAACGTGGAACTTTTCAACTCGTTTAAAAATTCGTGGTACGGTTGGGTAATAATTATCGTAATTCAAGCGTTGATTACGAATTTGCTTTGTTTCGTTCCCGGCGTTTCAATGGCGTGCATTATGCTCGTGCAAATCCTTTGCGATAAGCCTTGGCAAGCTTTTGCGTTGTCCTTTATCAGCGTTATGGCGTCGAGTTTTACGATGTACTTAATCGGCCGTTTCGGCGGTTACAAGGTTTGCAAAAAATTGCTTGGCGAAGACGATTGCAAGCAAGCAAGCGAACTTCTTAACCATAAAGGTGCGGTGTATTTCCCGCTAATGATGATGTTCCCCGTCTTTCCCGACGAAGCGCTCATTATGATTGCCGGTACGTTGAAGATGAGCTTAAAATGGTTCGTTCCGTCCGTTGTTATCGGCAGGGGAATCGGCATTGCATCCATCGTATTCGGTATGTCTATTATCCCGTTTGAAAAGTTGACGACCGTTTGGCATTGGGCTGGATTGATTGCTATTTGCGCTATTGGGATTATAGCTATTTTCTATTTGGCGTACAAATTCAATGAATATCTTGAAAGAAGAAATCAAAGAATGAAAGCGCAAGAGAGTTTGGACGGAGAAGTTTCTCAAGAAATTGGACAAACGGAAGAATAAAAAAATTACTCCGAACAGAGCGAACGGTTCGAGTTTTTGTAAAAATACTTGAAAAATGATAATAAAAGTGCTATAATTATATATAGAGTGAGAAAATAGGCAATTTTTCTATTTTTAACGCAAAAAAATAAAAAAAGGAGAAGCAAGGATATGAAAACGAATATTCGAAAAATTTTATCCGTTTTAACGATGTGTTTATTTATCCTTTCTATCTCCGGCGCGTATGCGATTTGGACGTATTACGCGGAAATTGAAAGTATGAAAGAACCCCTTTCGGTTGGGTTAGGGGAATTTGAGTATGACCCCGGCGAGATTTTATATATTAGCGACGTAGAACTTTATTCAAGTAGTGGATTTTCCACCGCGCTTAACTATTCCAAGACGTTGCCGACGAACGTAAAAGTTTCGGGGAACGTACAAACTTCTAGAAGCTCCGTTACTTATAAAATTACCGTTTTTAACAATACCGACTTAACTTATTGGTACGTCGGTCAAAAGATACCCGAATACGGAACGAACTCGTTGATTTCGACGGGCGCGATTACCGTTCTTACCAAAGAACACGCAAACGACAGTTCGTACACTTTTAACGCAAGCGATTGGGTGCCTGCTCGTACAAAACGGGATTTTTACGTTACTTATACCTTTAATAACGCTCAAGCGGTTACGCAAATCGATTTAACGGTAAATTATTATTTCAGTATTAAAATCGACGGTGTTCAAGACGAATTCTTGAAGATTTTGAACGATAAGGAAACGGCGAACGGATATTATTATTTAGCCGATACGTTTGACGATAAATATTCCGAAAACACGACGGATACCATTAATAACGTAACGGATAAGACGGTATTCGATAATTTATTCGGGGAAAATTTAACGGTTGACGTCGAC
>SVHK01000013.1 GCA_015055865.1 Clostridiales bacterium
GAGATATATAACAATAGCGGTGATGATGGCAAAGAGGATCCACCTGTTCCCATTCCGAACACAGAAGTTAAGCTCTTTAACGCCGAAAGTACTTACGGTTAACCGTTGGGAGGATAGGTAATTGCCGCTTTTCATTTTAAAAGACTTTGTTCTTACGAACAAGGTCTTTTTTTTATGTAGAGTAGGGTACAGCATATTCTTTTGAGTTTGGGTTTTCTTTTTTAAACGCTTTTCATTTAAAAGCCCTACTCAAACGAGCAGGGCTTTTTTGTACTTATAGATAAGATTTTAATATTGTTTAACGTTATAAGCCGTAAATCCAGGGTTTTGAGCTTGCGCAATACTAACTGCTTCGGTTTCGCTTCGTGCTTGAACGGTCGTTGTTTTTTGTACGCAACTATCATACGCTGTTTTACCCGTAGTTCTTAAAAATACTTGATAGCGATTTGTAGCCATACTATACCTCCTTAATATTTTCAAATAAAAAATTAAAAATTTTTTCTATTTAAGAGTAAAAGTATATCCTGCATACTTTAGAGTTTGATAATCAGTAGATACCCATGCGTAATAGTCCATATGAGAGGGCAAATATTTTTTTTGATTGTTGCGAGTTTCTTGTAGGTCATAGAAATCTCCGCTTTTTTCTATTGCGCCATGAGCCACTACTTGGAAGATAAAATATTCTTGCATTAAATCAATATCGTGTCCCGAATATGTATATTTTTCTTTTTCAAAATCAATTGTAAATTCGCCGTGAAATACGGCTCCCGTAGAACTAGTTTCTTCATATACATAAGTTTTTATGTTTTTGTCGGATATTATTCCACCTTCTTCATCAGAACACACGTAACACGATAACGCCACGATAACGCCAATAATAATAATTACTAGAATCTTTAACGATTGCTTTGTGTCTGTTGAAAGTTTTTTGAAAAAGTCGCTCATTTTATAAAATCTCCTTGCTTGTATAAAAATATCCCAAAACGGGATATTTTTATTATACCAGAATGGTATAATATTGTCAAGAGAATTTTGATAAAAAGGCAAAAAAATGAGATTGAAAGAATTGCGCAAAAAACGAAAAATCTCACAACTGAAACTTGCAATGGATTTGAATATGAATCAGAATAGCATTAGCAGGTATGAAAATGGCGAAAGGGAAGCTGATTACGCAACGCTTATTAAATTTGCTGACTATTTTAAGGTGTCAATTGATTATTTATTAGGAAGAACGAACAATCCAAAAATGAACGAATAAATATAAAAACAGCTTGGCTAAACTGCCAAGCTGTTTTTATAAAAGTATTTACATTACTACGATATTTTGTTTTTTGAACTCGTTTTTGAGTGAAACGGGGAAAGAATCGTCCGTGATAAGCACGTTGACGTCTTCAAGACGGGCAAACGTGTAGGGTTTGATTTTGCCGATTTTCGAGCTGTCGAGCATCATATATAAGAACTTCGCCTTTTCGCGGACGAGTTTTAATAAATCTGCTTCCGCCTGCGAACTGCACGAGAATCCGTTTTCGGGCGTGAACGCCGCCGTCGAAATTACCGCGATTTCAAAGTTCGTGTCTTTAAAATAAAGCGCGGATAAGGACGACGCGGTCGTTAAGTTATCTTTGATTAATTGACCGCCCAAAAGGTTGACGTTTAAATTCTTTTTCTTGGCGAGCTCGGTTGCAACGGCGAGTCCGTTGGTGAACACGTTGCAAGGTACGTCGGGTAGTTCTTTCGCAAGATACAACGCCGTCGTACCGCCGTCAAGGAATACGCACGAGCCTTCGTCGATAAGCGTAGCGGCTTTTTGCGCGATTTCGATTTTTTCGTCGGTGTGCGTGCTTGCTTTTTTCGTATACGCTTCGCCCGATACTTTTTGAAGCTCTTTAACGGACATTGCGCCACTGCGCACGCGAATAATTTTACCTTCTTCTTCGAGCTGGAATAAGTCCCTACGCAAAGTCATTTGCGATACGTTGGGGAAAGCTTCTTCTAATTGTTCTAAAGAAAGTTTACCGCGTTTGTCTAAAAGTTCTGCAATATCTTCGATACGTTCTCTTTTCATAACCGACTCCTAATCGTTTCTTACCATATCAAATTTAGCACAAAATTCACAAAAAATCAAGCAAAATAGCGCGAAAAGTGTAAAAAAAACTCAAAAACGCAAAAAAAAGGTAAAAAATTCTCAAAAAAGTGTTGAAAAGGAAAATTTTTCTTGAAAATTTGAGCGTAAGGAAAGGGCATAAAGCGAATTTAGTTGCTTTTTTTTATTCGGCGTGCTATAATATTTTAGGCAGTAAACCGATTTAAGTTAAGGACAAGAAAATGGAATTTGAATTTATCAAAGATTTAGACGATTATTTTTGCGAGAACTACGCAAATTACGATAAACTTTGCGTTTTACCCGGCTATAAAATGCCGAAAATGCAAGCGACGGAACGTCGCGCGGACGGTAGGGATTACGCCTATACTTTGCCGGCGAACACGATGCGCCTTGCCTTGCAAGAAAATAAGACGGAGCTTTTAGAAACGCTTAAAAGCGCGATGGCGGACAAGAGTTTTTCCTTTTCGTTCAAACCGTTAGGATTTTTTTCGGCGTTATCGCGGTTTTCTAAAAACTCGCACGCGAAAATCTTGCAAGAGTTATTGAAAAAATACTCCTTGACGCAAGAAAATGCGAAAAAAGAGCTTGTAATCGACGAAAAAACGTGGAAAAAGATTTGCTTAGGCGTTTACTTGCCGACTAAAAATCTTGTGTTTTCGCTCGCTTTAACGGCTCGGTTTTCTTACGAAGATACGGTTGCGCTGTTGGGCGCGTACGGAATGGAGTTCGATTATACGCTTGAGCGAGAAGTGGTCGTATCCTATCTTTTAAAGCAAAAAATATACAATCAAGAAATGGTAAAATCGGCGTTAGACGAATATAACGTTTCCAACCTTTTCATTACTTGGTTATAAAACGGTAAAAACGGTTGCATTTCTTTGAAATAAATGCTATACTATAATAGTAATCAACTTTAAACCGAGCGAAAAAAGAGTAGCTTGAATTTCCCAAACCAGAGAGTATCCGTCGTGGCTGGAAGCGGATTTTGGGTAAATTGAGCGAAAGTGCGTTTTCGCGTTAGTAGGTCGGGCTAATCCCCCGCGGTAACTCCCCGTAAGCGAGTGAATAAGGGAACGCGTAAGCGTTCTGAAGTAAAGTGGGACAGCGTTAAGAACGCCTTTACGTTTTGCGTAAAGGCGTTATTTAATTGTATAACCGTCGCAATACTGCGTTGCGTTTCCGTGCGCCTTGCTCGTTTACGATTAGTAAACTCCCGTCGGCGTACTCAACGCGCCTTGTCTTGCTTGGTTCTCCAATTAAACAAGATGGCTTGAATATATAAGCTACGCATTTCTGCGTCGAGCTCCGCGTTTCCTAGGTCACGTACGGATAGTACGCTCCCGTCGGAAATGCTCGCTCTTCTTGAACTGCTTGCTTCTCTATTCAAGCACAGGCTTGGTCGGTTGACGAGTAGGTAACATTCAAGCGTAGTAGAAAGATAGAAAGACACGATGCAACGGAAGGGTGCGAGTAAAAAAGTAAAAAAGGAGTAGGGCAGGTATGAAAGTTTACAATTCCTTGACCAAAAGAAAAGAAGAGTTTATCCCTTTGACGGAAGGGAAAGTCAAAATGTACGCGTGCGGTATTACGGTATCGGGCGAAGCGCATATCGGGCACGGTTATCAAGCCTTGATTTACGATATTATGCGTAAGTATTTGCAAAAAATCGGGTTTGACGTAACGTATGCCAGAAACTACACGGACGTGGACGATAAAATTATCGCAAAATCCCACGAAACGGGGATTCCTGCGGACGTGTACGCCGAAAAAATGATTGAAAACATCAACGCGGTAATGGCGGATATGCAAATAGACGACCCCGACGTATGGCTCAAAGCGACGGAAAACGTCGATAATATCATCGATTTCGTTGCTAAGTTAATCGAAAAAGGCCACGCATACCCGACGAAGAACGGCGACGTGTACTTCGACGTCGCGTCCTTTCCTGCTTACGGGCAACTTTCCAACCGTTCGGTGGACGACGCGCTCGACGGGGTACGCGTGGACAACGACGACGAGAAGAAAAACGCTTACGATTTCGCGCTTTGGAAGAGCGCAAAACCGGGCGAAATTTATTGGGAGTCGCCTTGGGGACAGGGCAGACCCGGTTGGCATATCGAATGTTCCGCGATGAACCGACAAGCCTTCGGCGAACAAATCGACTTGCACGGTGGGGGCAGAGATTTGATTTTCCCGCACCACGAAAACGAAATCGCGCAAACGGAAGCGTTGACGGGCAAGCGGTTCGTCAAATATTGGACGCACAACGGACTTATCAAAGTCAACGGACAAAAGATGAGTAAGTCGCTCGGCAATAGTTTGCTTTTGACCGAACTTTTGGAAAAATACTCCAACGAAGCGATTAAGTTCGCTTTGCTCCAAACCAATTACCGTAACGACATCAACGTTACTGATTCTTTGTTCCTCGACGCAGAGAAGCATTTGTATAATTTCTATACCGTTTTAAAGGAAATCGACGGGGCAGGGTTGAGTGTTTCAAGCGAAGATAGGGCGTTCGCGAAGAAGATTGACGACGAATTCAACGCTTGTATGGACGACGATTTTAACACCGCGCTCGCGCTCGGTAACTTGTTCGCGTATTTCAAAGAAATGAAAAAATACCTTACGGAAAAGGACGGCAAAGCGACGGCGATGGCTGAGCAGGTCCGCGATACGTATGCGCTTCTTGGCATTTTTAAAAAGGACGCGAACGCGTACGTTACTTGGTACGAGAGCTTGACGAAAGAGAGTATCCCCGAAGAAGTCAAGGCGGTGGCGGAAGAACGTTGGCAAGCTCGGTTAAACCGTGATTGGGCAAAGAGCGACGAACTTCGCGCAAAACTTGCCGAATTAGGTTATGCGGTGAAAGATAGCAAAACGGGTTACGAACTTATCAAAAACTGACTTCGTTCGTTATTCAACGCAAAAAATTCTTGACAAAACCGTGCGAAAGCGGATATAATGAAAAGGAAGAAATTTTAGGAAAGAAAATTATGAAAAGCTACAATAGTCAAACTTTAAGAGAACTGTATTTAAACTTTTTTAAGGACCGCGGTCATAAAGTGATTCCGTCCGCGTCCTTAATCCCCGAAAACGACCCGACCGTGCTCTTTACGACGGCTGGTATGCACCCGTTAGTGCCCTACCTTTTGGGTGAAAAACACCCTGCCGGCAACCGCTTGACGGACGTGCAAAAGTGCGTGCGTACGGGCGATATCGACGACGTTGGCGACGAACGGCATTGTACGTTCTTCGAAATGCTCGGCAACTGGTCGCTCGGCGATTATTTTAAAAAAGAGATGATTCCTTGGAGCTTTGAGTTCTTGACGGGCGAAAAGTATCTTGGGATTCCTGCCGACCAAATCGCGGTTACGGTATTTGGTGGCGACGATACTTTACCTTGCGACGACGAGGCGGCGGCGCTTTGGGAAAAGGCGGGTATTAAAAAGGAAAATATCTACTATATGCCCAGAGAAAACAACTGGTGGGGGCCTGCCGGCTTGACCGGGCCTTGCGGTACGGATACGGAAATGTTCATTATCCGTAAACCCAAGTGTTCTCCGACCTGTAACCCCGACTGTAACTGTGGCGCGTTCCTTGAAATTTGGAACGACGTGTTTATGCGTTTTAACAAGACCGCGGACGGCAACTACGAAGAACTTTCTCAAAAGAACGTGGACACGGGTATGGGTTTAGAGCGCGCGCTTTGCGTTTTGAACGACAAATCCAGCGTTTACGAAACCGACTTATTCGAGGACGCGATTAAGGTCATTAGCGAATTGACGGGTAAGGCGTACGACGAAAGCCCCGAAACGACGAGAGCGTTCAGAGTACTTCTCGACCACACCCGTACCGCAACCTTTATGATTGGCGACGAAAAGGGCATCGTTCCGTCCAATACCGACCAAGGCTATATTTTACGTCGTATTATCCGTCGCGCAGTCCGTTTCGGACGTAAAATCGACTTGCCCGAAGGCAGTTTGGCAAAGATTTCTTCGGCGTTCGTGGAAAAATACAAGGGCGTGTACCCCGAACTTGAAAGAAACGCGAGCAAAATAGCGGAAGAACTCAAAAAGGAAGAAGATAAATTCAACAAGACCTTGCAACAAGGCTTGAAAGAGTTCGAAAAATGTATCAACGGTTTGGAAAGAAAGAACGCGTTTATGGGCCAAAAGGACCCGAACTACGTACCCGAAAAGGTCATCGCGGGCAAGCAAGCGTTCCACCTTTACGACACCTACGGTTTCCCCGTCGAAATCACGGACGAAATGGCGAAAGAACGTGGCTACGGCGTGGATATGGCAGGCTACAAATCAGCGTTCGAAGAACATCAAAGTAAATCTAAAGCAGGTAGCGAGCAAAAATTCGCTTGCGGACTTGCCGACAACAAAGAAGCGACGACTAGACTCCATACCGCGACGCACCTTTTGCACGCGGCGCTTAAAAAAGTCTTGTCCCCCGACGTCAACCAAAAGGGTTCGAACATTACCGAAGAAAGATTGCGTTTCGACTTCAATTATCCCCAACCTATGACCGCCGACCAAATCAAAGCGGTGGAAGATTTAGTCAACGAAGTCATCAAACAAGATTTGCCCGTCGTAATGAGAGAAATCTCTTTAGAAGAAGCGAAAGCGGAAGGGTTCACGGGCTTGTTCGAAAGCAAGTACGGCGAACGGGTAAAGACGTATACCATCGGCGAATTCTCTAAAGAAATTTGCGGTGGACCGCACGCGGAACGCACGGGCGAACTCGGTACGTTTAAAATCCAAAAGGAACAAAGTTGCGCTAGTGGTGTACGCCGTATTAAAGCCGTATTAAACGCTTGACGTTATATACTTCGCAATACAACGCTTGACGTTATATACTTCGCATTTCTTCGTCGCAACTGCGTGCGTTTTGGTCGCGTACGGATTAGTACGCTCCCTGCAACGTACTCGTTGCTCCTTGAACTGCTTGTATCTAACGCCAAGCACGAGTTTAATAGGTTGACGAGAAGGCAACACCCAAGCGTAGCGGAAAGATAGAAAGACTCGATACAACGGGACGTTGTACGGCTTATATAAAAAACTAAAAGGAGTTTTTCGTGGAAAATTCAAACGACGAACTTGAAATTGAACGGGAGATGAAAACTCTTTTCGCCTACTTTATCGAGCGCGGGTTTTCCTATCGGTACTTTTACGAAAAGGGTGGGGATAGCTCTTGCGTGTATATCTATCGTTTCCAAAGGGGTAAAGACTTTTTCGATTTAAGAGAAGTTTCTGGTGGCGACGAACTTAATTTCGTCGTGTACGCGAACGGAAATTACCAATTCCCGTCCTTAAAATACCTTTACAAAAAAGAGTTTAAGAAATTTTCGGTTAAACATTTGTTTAAAAAACCGACGGCGCAGGAAAAACGCGAATTTTTCGCCGTGCTTTTAAAAGAAGAAACAAAAAAAGAAAACTTTTTCGGTATTAAATTATAAATACAGCCCCCGTGAGAAAGAATTTTTCTCACGGGGGTAGTCGTTTTCTAAGCAAAAATGAAAGAAAAAGGAAATTTTTAGGAAATTATAAAAAAGTTTCTTTAAAACAATTTACAATTAAAACGTTTTATGCTATAATTATGTCGGCGGGAAATGGTTTTTTTGAGTTTGTTAAAACGCATAAAAATCTTACTTTCCGCAGAAACTATAAGAAAAAAATAAATAATATAAATAAGGAGAAATCTTATTATGACCAACAACAAGAAAGTGCTTCAATTCGTTGCTGATTGTCAAGCGTTCGCAAACCCCGACAAAGTGGTTTGGATTGACGGAAGCGACGAACAACGCGACGCTCTCCGCGCAGAAGCTTGCGCAACCGGCGAAATCATTAAGCTCAACCAAGAACTTTTGCCTGATTGCTATTATCATAGAACGGCAGAAAACGACGTTGCCCGCGTAGAAGACAGAACGTTTATTTGTAGCAGAAAGGAAGAAGACGCTCTTCCCCATTCTATCGTTAAATGGAAAGACCCCAAAGAAGCTTACGCAATGGTAAACGAAATTGCGAAAAACGCTTACGCGGGTAGAACGATGTACGTTATTCCCTATTCGATGGGCGTAGTAGGTTCGCCTTTCTCCAAAATCGGTATTGAAATCACCGACTCTATCTACGTCGTACTCAATATGATGATTATGACCAGAGTAGGTAAGTGCTGTTTGGATATTCTCGGCGAAAACGGCGACTTCGTTAAAGGTTTCCACGCAAAGTGCGACGTTAACCCCGAAAAGAGATATATTATGCACTTCCCTGAAGACAACACCATCATTTCGATGAACTCCGCGTACGGCGGTAACGTTCTTCTTGGTAAGAAGTGTTTCGCGCTTCGTATCGCTACCTACCTTGGTAAGAACGAAGGCTGGATGGCAGAACATATGCTTATCCTTGGCGTTAAGCGTCCCCAAGACAAAGAAATCAAATACGTTGCGGCTGCGTTCCCTTCCGCTTGCGGTAAGACCAACCTTGCAATGTTAATTCCCCCCAAGCAATACCTTGACGCAGGCTACGAAGTACAATGCGTAGGCGACGATATCGCTTGGATTAGAGTAGGTGAAGACGGCAGACTTTGGGCTTGTAACCCCGAAAACGGTTTCTTCGGCGTTGCGCCCGGTACGAACGAAAAATCCAATCCCAACGCGCTCGCTGCGACCAAGAAGGGTACGATTTTCACGAACGTTGCGTTGAACCCTAAGGACAACACCGTTTGGTGGGAAAAACTCACGAAAGAAGCTCCTGCTGAACTTATCGATTGGACGGGTAAGCCTTGGACGCCCGACTGCGGACGTAACGCGGCTCATCCCAACTCCCGTTTCACCGCACCTGCGGAAAACTGCCCTTGCATTTCGCCCGAATTCAACTCGCCTGCAGGCGTACCCCTTTCGGCGATTATCTTCGGTGGTAGAAGAGCAACGACGACTCCGCTCGTATATCAATCGAGAGATTGGAACCACGGTACGTTCGTTGGTACGATTATGTCGTCCGAAACGACCGCTGCTGCAACCGGCGCGGTAGGCGTACTCCGTCACGACCCGATGGCTATGAAACCTTTCATGGGTTACTCGGTTGATAAGTATTTCCAACATTGGATTGATATGGGCGCGAAAGTTGACGAAGAAAAGCAACCTAAGATTTTCAACGTAAACTGGTTCCGTCAAGACGAAAACGGCAACTTCATGTGGCCTGGTTTCGGTGACAATATGCGTGTTCTTGATTGGATTCTTGACCGTTGCGACGGTAAAGTTGACGCGCAAGAAACGGCTATCGGTTACCTTCCTTACGCAAAAGACATCAACATCGAAAACTGCGACGTAACGGCAGAAACGCTTGAGAAACTCCTTTACGTTGACAAGGCTCGTTGGGCTGCGGAAGCGGAAGAAATCACTTCCTACTACGCAGAAAACTTCGGCGACAAGATGCCTAAAGAAATTATGGCTAACCTTGAAACGCTTAAGAAAAACTGCAAATAATTTCAATTAGAAATAAGAAAACGCTCTGCGGATTAATCCGCAGAGCGTTTCCGTTTTAAGTCGTCGCAACCTTTTGAAAGATATATTTTGTCAACGTCAAATTCGTTTTTTAAAATAAAAAACGCGCCAACCGAAGTCAGCGCGAAAAACGCAGATTCGGTAGTCGCCAAACTAACTTTCCGTAAAATGGTGTTTGCACATCATAACAGTATACAGAGAATCTACGTTTTTAGCAGATACAATATACTGTAGTGATTTGCAAAAAAGGATAGACTTATCCCTATAAATAGAAAAACACCACGATTTACGATTATTTAGTTAGTTTGGCTATTATTAGTATAACACAAATAAAAAGTTTTATCAAGCGAAATGGCGAAAAAAAAGACTTGTCTTTCGACAAGCCTTACGTTTTTTAATTTTATTTTCCGAAAACATCCATAAAGAACGTGGTAATTTCCGCTTGGTTGGTAAAGAATACAATCAAACCAATGGTAAAGATTAAAACCACGAACAAAGGTACGCCGACGGCAGGAGAGAAAATAATTTTTCCTGCTTTAGAGCTTAACGCGGGTTTTATTAAAAATTCGATGCCACGGCAAACGTAGGTCAAAATCAAGAATAAAAAGAAAATTGCGAGAATAACGAGTACGATTGCGAAAATCAACAAAGGAATGTCAAGGTCGCTCGTCGCTAATAATGAATTGTTGAAAAACGAAGTCATAAAATATGCTCCTTATTAGATTACGTATATATTTATTGTATCATTTTATATTTAAATTGTCAATAAAAAACGAACGCACTTTTTACTTTATTTTCGTGAAAACGATAATCCGCTTAGGACCTTGCGATTCCAAGCGGATTACCTATATGATAAGGGGGAAAATGATGAGCTGATTCATTTCAGTTGTTCTCAACTGATTTACAAGTATATTCTATCATATAATTTTTAAAATGTAAAGAAAATGACGAAAAAAATTTTTTAAGACTATTTTTTATAACATACGAGCAAAAAATGTTGAAAATTAACATTTTTGAACGAAAATCACATAATTTTGGCTAAAAAACAACCGAAAACGACGGCGCAGAAAAAGGAAACGAGAGAAACGACGAGCGCGGTGGTCAAATTTTTTCTTTTTAGATTGGCGAAATAGACCGCGCCGATATAAAAGGCGGTTTCGGACGAGCCGTAAGCGATGCACGCGCAACGGGCGATATAACCGTCCGCGCCGTAGGTGGTTAAAATATCCGAAAGGACGGCGAGTGAGCCGTTGCCGGATAGTGGTTTGATAAAAACCAAGGGCGCGATTTCTTTTGGAACGCCGATTTTGTCGAATACGGGGGCGAGAACGTTTAAGAACGTTTCTTCCAAACCGCTTATCAAAAACAGTTCGGATAAAATCATAACCGTAGCGATATACGGAAAGACGGAAACGATTAACGGGATTGCGCCTTTTGTACCTTCCGTAAACGAATCGTAAATTTTAACTTTTTTAAAAAGCGCGAATAAGAACGTGAAAAGAAAAATGCAAGGGATTACGCAAGCAAAAATTTTATTCATCTCACACCTGCCTTTGTCTTTTGAATAAAAGCAGGGCGGGGGGCTGGGTTTTTAGCGGAGCGTTTTTCTTTAATAGCGAAAACTGCTTTAATTAAAATTACGCCGAGCGCGGTGGAAAAAATCGTCGAAAGCAGGGACGGGAAGATTATATCGGACGGGTTGAGCGCGCCGAGCGACGCTCTAACGCCGACGATTGCCGTAGGTAATAGTTGGACGGACGTGGCGTTAATCACGAACAGGAGCGCGGACGAGTATTCCGCGTTTTCCGTTTTATCGAGCAGTTGCGCTGCTTTGATGCCGTAGGGGGTTGCCGCGCCACCGATGCCGAGCAGGTTGACGGAAAGGTTCATACTGATGGCGGTGAGCGACGCGTCGTCGTCCGTTTTGAAAAGTTTTCGCAGGAACGGTTTGAAAAATTTAGCGATTTTTTCGTTGATTCCGCATTTTTCCCAAACGGAAACGAGCCCAAGCCAAAGCGCGTAGGACGTAAGCAAGGCAAGACACAAGGTTGCGGATTTTTGCGCGCCGTTTAAGACGGTCGATAAAAAGAGTTCGGGGTTTTTAAAAAGCAGGGTCAAGCCTGCGAAGATAAAAAGATAAGCAAAAATAGCGTTCATAGCATACTATATGCCCGTTGCGGTTGGGGATATGTGGAAAAAGTTATAAAAACCCTTAAAAGCATTTTACTTTTTTAAGCAAAAGTTGTATAATGATTTCGTATAGATTTTTACGCGGAACGCTTTTAGCGTTCGCAAAAGGACGGAATTAGGTATGGAAAAGAAACCTTACTATATCACGACGGCGATTGCCTATACTTCGGGTAAACCGCATATCGGGAACACTTACGAAGCTATTTTAGCGGACGCGATTGCGCGGTTTAAGCGCAAGGAAGGTTACGACGTATTCTTCCAAACGGGTACGGACGAGCACGGGCAAAAAATCGAAGAAAAAGCCAAGAAAGCCGGCGTTACCCCCCAAGCGTTCGTCGATAACGTCGCTAAAGATATTCAAAATATGTGGGATTTGGTGGATACTTCCTACGATAAATTTATCCGTACGACGGATTTAGAGCATACCCGCCAAGTCGCGAAGATTTTCAAAAAATTCTACGACCAAGGGGATATTTACAAGGGTTATTACGAAGGTATGTACTGTACGCCTTGCGAGTCGTTTTGGACGGAGAGTCAACTTGCGGACGGGAAATGTCCGGACTGCGGTCGCGACGTCAAGCCTGCGAAAGAAGAAGCGTATTTCTTCAAGATGGGCAAGTACGCGGATAGATTAATCGAACATATCAACGCGCACCCCGAGTTTATCCAACCCGTATCGAGAAAGAACGAGATGATGAACAACTTCCTTTTGAAAGGCTTGCAGGATTTGTGTGTATCCCGTACGTCGTTTAAGTGGGGCGTACCCGTCGATTTCGACGACAGACACGTGGTTTACGTTTGGCTTGACGCGCTCACGAACTATATTACGGGTTTGGGATTTGATACGGACGGGAATCACGGCGAGAACTACAAAAAATATTGGCCGGCGGATTTACATTTAATCGGGAAAGACATTTTGCGTTTCCATACCATTTATTGGCCGATTTTCTTAATGGCGCTCGGCGAACCCTTGCCTAAGCAAATTTTCGGACACCCGTGGTTGTTGCAAGCCGGCGATAAAATGAGTAAATCCAAGGGCAACGTGATTTACGCGGACGATTTGGCGAAACTTTTCGGCGTGGACGCGGTACGTTATTTCGTGCTCCACGAAATGCCGTTCGACAACGACGGACAAATTTCTTGGGAGCTCGTTACCGAACGCTATAACACCGAACTTGCGAACGTGCTTGGCAATCTCGTAAGCCGTACGGTTGCGATGATTAATAAATATTTCGGCGGGACAGTAACCAAACCGACGGGTGGCGAAGAAGAGCCGGATAGCGAGTTTAAAGCGACGGTAACGTCGGCGGTTGGCAAAGTGATTGCCAAAGCGGACGGGTTACGCGTTGCGGACGCGCTCACGGAGATTTTCAATTTGTTCCGTCGCGCGAATAAATATATTGACGAAACGATGCCTTGGGCGCTTGCAAAAGATGCAAGCAAGACTAACCGCTTAAACGACGTGCTTTACAATTTATCCGAAGCGATTCAAATCGGCGCGTCCTTGCTCGACAGCTTTATGCCGTCCACGAGCGAGAAAATCTTTAAGGCGTTCGGCGGAGAGAACAGAAATTTGTACGACTGCGCGTCGTTTGGGATTCCCCAAAGCGTAACGGTCAATACGATAGAACCGCTTTTTGCCCGTCTTGATTTCAAGACGCTCGCGCCTGAAATCGAAAAAATCCGCGACGAGCAAATTAAGGCGTACCAAGCGGAAATGGGGCTTGACGGCAACCCTGCCCCCACGCAAAATAACAAGGAAGGGAACGTTATGCAAAACCAAACCAACGAACAAACAGTAGAACAAGAAGAAAAAGTACCTCAAATTTCGATTGACGATTTTGCGAAAGTTCAGCTCAAAGTAGGCGAAATTATCGCGTGCGAGAAAGTGCCTAAATCTTCTAAATTATTACACGAAACGGTCAAGTTCGGCAACGAAATCCGTTCCGTCGTTTCGGGGATTGCTAAGCATTACACCCCCGAAGAAATGGTCGGGAAAAAGGTCGTATTCGTAACCAACCTTGCGCCTAGAACGGTTTGCGGAGTGCTCTCCGAAGGTATGATTTTGGCGGCGGAAGACGAAGACGGCAAACTCGCGCTCGTCGTGTCCGATAAGGACGATTTAAAAAGCGGAGCGGTTATCGGTTAATATGCTCGATATTCATTGTCATTTAACGGGCGACGACTACGATAGTCTTGGCGGTGCGGACGGGGTTTTGTTTCACGCGAAACAAAACGGTGTTTCGCTCGTGGTCTGTTCGGGGTACGATTTAGTATCTTCAAGGGAGTCCAAAGAAATAGCGGAGAGAAACGACGGCGTATATTTTTGCGCAGGGTTTCATCCGAGCGAGTTGGATAAATTCCAAGAGGGGGATTTGGAAAAACTCTACGAGCTTTGCGGGCACGAAAAATGCGTAGCGGTTGGGGAAATCGGGTTAGATTATCATTTCGACGACAATCCCCCTAAGGATAGGCAAAAAGAGTTTTTTATCAAACAACTGCAAATGGCGGACGAGTTGGGCTTACCCGTAGTGATTCATTCACGCGATTCCGCGCAAGATACTTTGGAGCTTTTAAAGGCGAACGGGCGTTTATTAAAACACGGCGGATTGTTGCATTGTTATTCGTATTCGCCCGAAATGGTGGAAAGTTTCCTTTCTCTCGGCTTGTACTTTTCCTTTGGCGGACCTTGTACGTTCAAGAACGCGAGAAAAGTGCAAGAGAGCGTTCGGCTCGTACCTGCTACCCGTATTTTATCGGAAACGGACGCGCCGTATTTGACTCCTGTTCCACACAGGGGCGAGTTCCCCAATCAACCCAAGTACGTAAAGCACGCGCTTGAAAAAATGGCGGAAATCCGCGAAGAAAACGTAAAGGAGTTAGAAAAACAAATAGGCGAGAACGCAAAACGTTTGTTTTCTAAACTGAAATAAAATGGAAGAAGAAAAGAAAATTCAACCCCAAAACAACGGACAAAACCCCAACCAATCCGCGCAAGGCGGTCGTAAACGCCGTCGTCATAAGAAAAAAGGGCACGGTGGTAACGGTGGTAACGTTGGGAATGCGAATAACGGCGGTCAAGCGGCGGCGAATCCTGCGAACAACGTAAAGAAACAGGAAAAGTCGGAGAAACAACCCGTTCAAAACAATCAGAACGCTCAAAACGCCCAAAATTCAAACAAGGGCAACCATCAACAAAAGCAAAAACAAAAAAATCAACCGCAAAACCAATCGCAAAACAATAATAACGCCAACAATAACAATAATAACAACAATAACAACGCGAAAAAGCAACAAGAGAACCGCAAGGACACTTACGTTTATCAGTTGGACGGAAATTTGTATATCAATTTGACGAACAAATGCTCGAACGGTTGCGATTTTTGCGTACGAAACGAACGGACGAGTTATTTTGGGCATTATTTATGGCTCAACAACGGCGAACCGACGACGGAAAAAGTTATTTCCGCGTGCAACGGGTTAGGGGATTTGACTCGGTTTAAGGAAGCGGTGTTTTGTGGATTTGGCGAGCCGACCTATCGTATGGAGCAAATGCTTGCGCTTTGCGATTATTTCCACGAAAAAGGGTTAAAGACGCGATTGAACACGAACGGGCAAGGCTCTCTTATCAATAAACGGGATATTATCCCCGAAATGAAAGGAAAAATCGATAAAATCAGCATTTCGTTGAACGCGTCTTGCGCCGAAAAATATCAAAAAATTTGCCGTTCTCAATTCGGTGAAAACGGGTTTGGCGCAATGATAGAGTTTGCAAAATCCTGCAAGCGCGCAGGGTTAGAATGTCGTTTCACGCTCGTCGATTACGTTGGCGAAGAAGAAGTCGAGCTTTGCAAAAAACTCGCGCAGAGCGTGAACGTGCCGTTGTACGTTCGTAAGTATATTAGTGACTGTTAAGAAACGCTTGACGTTATATACTTCGCATTTCTTCGTCGCAACTGCGTGCGTTTTGGTCGCGTACGGATTAGTACGCTCCCTGCAACGTACTCGTTGCTCCTTGAACTGCTCGTATCTAACGCCAAGCAAAGACTTGGTCGGTTATGAGTACAAACAACCAAACCGAAAAAGAAAGATAGAAAGACTTGATGCAACGGGACGTTGCGCTCGGTTCTCCGCGTTTTAACGGTGGTCAGTTTTGTTTCAAACGAGCGATAACAAAAGATGGAAAAAAATCGATGCAACGGGACGTTGCTTGCGTAAGGATAAATTATGAGTGAATTAAAAGACGTACTCGTCAAGCACGGGTTTCGTTTCAAAAAACAATTTGGACAAAATTTCATATCCGACGGCAATCTTCTTGCTTCCATCGTTTCGGCGTCGGGGGTAACGAAAGATACCACTGTCGTGGAAATAGGTTGCGGAGCAGGTACGCTTACGCGCGCGCTTGCCGAGCAAGCGAAGAAAGTTTACGCGTTCGACATCGACACCGAGCTTCAACCCGTCTTAGCGGAAACGCTTGCAGGGCTGGAGAACGTCGAAGTCATTTTTCGTGATTTTAACAAAATAAATTTAAAAGAATTTGAAAAAGAAATCGGGGAATATTTAGTCGTTGCAAACTTGCCGTATTATATCACGACTCCGCTCGTTACCAAGCTTTTAGAAGAAAGCGAAAAAGTGCAGGGCTTGTCCATTATGGTACAAGAAGAAGTGGCGGAGCGGTTTTGCGCGAAAGAAAATACGCCCGAATACGGCTCGATTACCGTCGCTATCGCGTTAAAGGGTACGGCGAAAATCGTAAAAAGGGTATCTCGCAACTTATTCTACCCCCGTCCCAACGTGGATTCCGCCGTCGTCAAAATTGATTTTGAACGGGGCAGGGTAGCGGTGAAAGACGAAAAGGCGTATCGCCAAACGGTAAAATGCGCGTTTTTGAATAGACGAAAAACGTTGGAAAATAATCTCGTCAATTTCTTTAAAATCACACGCGAACAAGCCAAAGAAGTCTTGCAAAAAGCAGGGATTGACGAAAAGGCGCGTGGAGAAACCCTTTCTCCGCAAGTTTTTGCCGTGCTCTCCGACGCGCTTTTGGAATTAGGCGTGATAAAATAATAAGACGGAAAATAAACGGGCTACGGTTCAATTTTAGAACCGTAGCCCGTTTTTAAATAATCGATATTTTGTTAATTTATACGAACGGGTGTTCCGCTTTGATGACGGCAAAGCAATTTTCGTTGCGTTCTTTGATTTTTTCCGCAACCGTTTTGGCGGCGGTTTCGTCGTCCATTTTACAATCGACGGGGATTACTAAATCAAAGATAACGTTGACGTATTTATCCCCTTTCGTCATTCTGAAATCGTGCAAAGTAAAGCTTTCGTCAATTTCTTTTATACAATCGATTGCAAACGCGCGCATAGCGTTTACTTCTTCGTCGTTGACTTCAATCGGGTCGAGATGAACGGTTACGATAGCGTTAAATTCTTTGTGCATATCCCGTTCAAGTTTGTCGATAATCTCGTGCGCGAGATTGACGTTGTAGTCGGACGGAATTTCCGCGTGGAAAGACATAATTTGTCTACCGGGACCGTAGTCGTGTACCATTACGTCGTGAATCCCGACGATTTCGGGGTAGTTTTTTACGAACGCGTAAATACTTTCGATAAATTCGGGAGTAGGGGGGGTTCCGAGCAATAAATCAATCGTTTCTTTTGCCGATTTAATGCCTGCGTAGAGAATCAAGCCTGCGACGACTAACCCTGCGACGCCGTCCACCGAAACGCCGAACGTTTTGGAAAGGAACGCGGAAACGAGTACGAGCGAAGTCGCTCCGCAGTCGGAAACGCTATCCGTTGCCGCCGCTTTGATAGCGGACGAGTTTATCGTTTTGCCTATTTTCCGATAGAAGAAAAATAGCCAAAGTTTCACAAAAATCGCTCCGCCTAAAAGTAGATACGAGAGAAGTGAAACGCTGGGAATCACGGGGGTAATGATTTTTCCAATCGAGCCGGTTAAAAGTTCGAACCCAACGAGAATAATCAAAACGTCCACGATAAATCCGGTAACGTATTCCATTCTGCCGTGCCCTAAAGGGTGTTCCTTATCAACGTGTTTGGACGAAAGGCGGAAACCGAGCATCGTGATGAGCGACGAGCCCGCGTCGGAAACGTTGTTGAACGCGTCCGCGATAATTGCGACGGACGAAGATAAAATCCCGACGATAAGTTTTACTAAAAACAGTAAAAAATTGACAATAATACCCGTGATACCCGATAAAGTCGCGTACCTGCCCCGAACGGTCGGGTCGGAAACGTTTTGGTTGTCTTTGATAAAAGTTTTAATTAAAAAATTAGTCATACGTTTAAAAAATATTATATATTTTTGACAAATATGTCAATACTTTAATTATAATTAAAAGTTTTAACGTTGTCAAGAAAAACGCTTTAGCGATTTAAAAAAGTTTTATAGCCTAAAAAGCGTTTGACAACCGTTTTTTAATTGTGGTACAATAAACGATAGTTTAAAATAAATTTCAGGAGCAAATTATGGAAATTTGGCTTGCAATACTATTGCTTATATTAGGGTTCGTAGGGCTTGTTAAAGGCGCGGATTGGTTCGTTGACGGCGCGGCGGGAATTGCGAAAAAATTACGCGTTCCGCAACTCATTATCGGTCTTACCATCGTGTCGTTCGGTACGAGCGCACCCGAGCTCGCTACGTCGATTATTTCTTCGGCGCAAGGTAGCGCGGATATTGCGGTGGGCAACATAATCGGGAGCAACATTACCAACGTTTTGCTTATTTTAGGCCTTTCCGCCGTCATTTGTCCGCTTATCGTGCAAAAAAGCACCCTTAAAATAGATTTCCCCGTACTCATCGGCTCGTCCGTCTTATTGCTTTGTTTAGGCGCGTTCGATAACCGATTGGGCCGTTTTGACGGTTGGCTTATGTTTATCTTGTCGCTTGCGTATATGCTCTTTTTGATATGGTACGCTATCCGCGAAAGCAAAAAGGAGAGTACCGTGTCCGAGCTTAACGAACACGAAGTCCTTACGGAAACGGACGACGCCCCCAAGAGTGGGTTCTCCGCTTGGCTTGAAATAATGAAAGAAAAGACTTGGTTTTTGTGTGTAATGACTTTAGTCGGTCTTGCATTGGTCGTTGTGGGCGCGTTGTACGGAGTAATCCCCGGCGCGACGGCGATTGCTGAAAAAGTGGGCGTTTCGGAAAAGATAATCGGTCTTACCATCGTTGCAATCGGGACTTCGTTGCCCGAACTCGTAACCTGCGTTATCGCGTCGAAAAAGGGCGAAACGGATATCGCCGTAGGCGACATCGTCGGAAGCAACGTATTTAATATTTTGCGTACGTTGGGGCTTTCTGCGTTGATTATGCCGTTGCCGTTCGAACCTTCGTTCGTCGTGGACGGATTGATTGCGCTCGGCGCGGTGCTTTTGCTTGCCGGAATGGGGTACGCAAAGGGGAATAAAATCCGTCGTTGGGGCGGTGTCGTGATGCTCTTAAGTTTCGTAGCGTATTACGTTTATTTGTTTATCTAATCGAATTATTTAACCAAAAAAGATAAAAAATATGTATAAACGAACGTAAAAACGCTTGCCAAAGGTAAAAAAATCGTATATAATAAAGTTCGACTTCGAGCGTTCCGCTAACTTTTTTGTAATTTGGGCGTGGCGAGGAGCTACGCAGCGAGTTATGAACGTTTCGTAAATAACGGAGGTAAAGTCAAAATGAAAGGATTGATTGAAGCTATCAACGCAGAAAACCTTAAATCGGAAGTTCCCCAATTTAACGTTGGTGATACCGTTAAAGTAGGTTTCAAAATCATCGAAGGTGGCAAGGAAAGAGTACAAAACTTTGAAGGCGTCGTTATCGCGAAGAGAAACGGCGGTATCTCTGAAACTTTTACCGTTCGCCACATTTCCTACGGCGTTGGCGTAGAAAAGACCTATCCCATCCACTCGCCCAAAATCACGGCGATTACGGTTGTTAGAAAGGGTAAGGTTAGAAGAGCTAAGCTCTACTATTTGCGCGCTCGTACCGGTAAAGCTGCTAAAGTTAAAGAAAGAATCTAAGCAGTTCGGAAAACAAAACAGAAAAAGAAATAGTGTTTGCCCAAAGTCAACGGCGAGCACTATTTTTCTTTTTAGCGCTTGGCGTTATATACTTCGCATTTCTTCGTCGCAACTTGCGTTTCCCTAGCTCGTTTACGGATAGTAAACTCCCGTCGGGAATCCGCGTTGCTCCTTGAACTGCTTGTATCTAACGCCAAGCACGAGTTTAATAGGTTGACGAGAAGGCAACACCCAAGCGTAGAGGAAAGATAGAAAGACTCGATACAACGGGACGTTGTTGCTCGTATCTAACGCCAAGCACGAGTTTAATAGGTTGACGAGAAAGCAACACTCAAGCGTAGCGGAAGGATGGAAAAACTCGATACAACGGGACGTTGTTGCTCGTATCTAACGCCAAGCAAAGACTTGGTTGGGTGACGAGAAGGCAACACCCAAGCGTAGCGGAAGGATAGAAAAACTCGATACAACGGGACGTTGTTGCAACTAAATAAAAAATATTAAAAAAGTCACTCTAATCAGTTTACTTTTTTGACTTTTTTATGTAAAATAATATAAAAGGCGGGTTTTGCCATATTATAAGGAAGTAAATTCCCCCCTGACGGGGAAGTAGGAGCAAAAATGATTGCAAAAGTACAAAGCTATGCTTTATCGGGTTTAGAAGGGGTCGCGGTGACCGTAGAAACGGATATTTCGCGCGGTTTGCCGTCTTACGATATGGTCGGATTACCCGACGTCGCCGTCAAAGAATCCAAAGAACGGGTGAAAAGTGCGGTTCGCAACAGTATGTATGAATTTCCTGCGCACAGAATTACCGTCAACTTCGCGCCTGCGTCCGTGAAAAAGGAAGGCTCGGCGTTCGACTTGCCCGTTGCGATTAGCTTATTGCTCGCGCACGGTACGTTGGAAGCGAAAGTCGGGGATACGGTATTTATGGGCGAACTTGCTTTAAACGGCGATTTGCGTGGCGTTACGGGCGTGTTGCCTGCGATTATTTCCGCGCGCGATAAAGGGTTTAAAACGTTTATCGTCCCCAAAGCGAACGAAAAAGAAGCGTCGTTCGTGCACGGCGTCGAAGTGTATTCGGCAAAATCCTTAAAAGAAGTAGTCGACCATTTGTCGGGGTTATCCCCCTTGCCCGTCGTAGAAAAGACGGCGTTCGCGATAAACGAGAGCGAAAAAACGAGCTCGAAAGATTTGGCGTTCGTTAAGGGTCAACCGCTGGCAAAACGCGCGCTTGAAGTGGCGGTGGCAGGCGGTCATAACATTTTATTCGTAGGCCCGCCGGGAAGCGGTAAGACGATGCTTGCGCGCGCCATACCGTCGGTAATGCCCGATATGTCTTTCGACGAAGCGCTTGAAATTACCAAAATTCACTCCGTAGCAGGGGTGCTCGGCGACGACGGAATCGTGTCCGTTCGACCCTTTAGAAGTCCGCATCATACCGCAACGACCGTTTCGCTTTGCGGTGGCGGAAACAAAGTCGTGCATCCGGGCGAAATCAGTTTGGCGCACGGTGGCGTACTCTTTTTAGACGAGTTGCCCGAATATAAGCGTTCGAGCTTGGAAGCGATGCGCCAACCCTTAGAAGACGGCGTCATTACCATTTCCCGTTCGGGCGGTACGGTTACTTATCCGGCGTCCTTTATGCTTTGCGCGAGTATGAATCCTTGTCCTTGCGGAAATTACGGGAGCAAAAAACGCCGTTGCGTATGCACGCCTAACGATATTAGAAAATACCGCGCGAAAATTTCAGGCCCGTTGCTTGATAGAATTGATATTCAAGTGGAAGTGGACGGCGTGGAATACGAGCATTTGGTTTCCGAGAACTTGGAAGAGAGTAGCGCGGAAGTCAAAAAACGCGCGGACAAAGCGCGCGCAATCCAACGCGAACGCTATCAAGATTCGGGGATAAAAACCAACGCCGAAATGGGCGAAAAGGAACTTCGCGCCTATTGTAAACTGACCTTAGAAAGCGAACAGGTGTTACGCGAAGCGTTCGACAGATTAAAATTATCCGCGCGGGCGCGGAACAGAATTTTAAAAGTGGCGCGAACGATTGCGGATTTGGACTATTCGGAAAACGTTACGTCCGAGCATTTATACGAAGCGATTTCCTATCGTACTTACGGCGCGGAAGCGCCCGACGATTTACTCTAATGGAAATTTTGTCGGCAATTTTTTTAACGCTCTCCGCGATTACGTTTTTTCTGTACGTTATCGATAAACGCAAAGCCCAAAACGGCGGGTGGCGAATCCGTGAAAAGACGTTGTTGCTTTTTTCCGTTTTAGGCGGAGCGCTCGGCGGACTTTTCGCGATGTCGCTCGTTCGGCACAAAACGAAAAAATGGTATTTTTGGTTCGTCAACTTGTTGGGGTTGTTTTTACATTTAACCGTCTTATATTTAGCGTTGTAAGGGGATAAGGAGAAAGGAATGGAATTTTCCGCTCAAGAAAAATCGTATATTTGGTTGGACTCCTTTCCGTTGTCCGACGTTCAAAAGCGGAAGATTTTAACCGTTTTCGATTCGGCGGTTGACGTAGTGAAAAATTTTTCGAGTTTAAAACCGCTTTTCGACGAGTTTTCCGAAGTGGAACTCTTTGAAAAAATGCAAGCTACTTTAAAAAACGACGGCGGATATTTTTCCCGTTTGTTAGACGGATTTTCAGTAAACGAAGTTACGCCTATTCCTATTTGTTCTAAAGCGTATCCAAACGAATGGAAGGCGGAGTCCGACGCGCCTATCGTGTTGTACGCGAAAGGGGATTTGAGTCTTTTAAAAACGGACAAATTTTGTATCGTCGGGTCAAGGCGTACCGCGAATACCGCTTTAAAAACGGGCGAAAAACTTGCGGAAGAACTCTCGCAAAAATTTACGCTTCTTACGGGCGTTGCGGACGGTGGCGATACCGCCGTCATCGAAGGCGCGTTAAAGGGGAGTAAAAAACTCGTATGCCTGCTTGCCGGCGGATTTGGGTCTATTCCGAAAGGGAATTTCGCGTTGATGAAAACGGTCGAACAAAACGGGTTATTGCTTGCGCCGAACAGTTACGATACGCCCGTGCGTTCCTTTTTGTACGAAAGAAGAAATAAATTACTCGCGTTGTTATCGGTCGGCGTACTCGTGATAGGCGCAGGGGAAAAGAGTGGCGCGCTCGTGACCGCCAAGTACGCGAAAGAATACAAAAAACCGTTGTTTGCGTTTCCGTATCCGCCTTTATCAAGCGTGGGGGTAGGGTGCAACGCCTTAATCAAACGGGGCGCGAAACTCACCGAATCCGCGGGGGATATTTTGGAGCATTTCGGGTTAGAAGTCCAGCCGAAACGCGCGGTAGAGCTAACGGAAACGGAAGAAAAAGTTTGGCAATATTTATCCGAACAAGGGGAAGCGCATTTAACGGAAATCGCGCAAGCGCTCGGCGTACCGCCGTATAAAACGTCCGCAATTCTCTCTTCGCTTGAAATGAAAGGAATCGTCGTCAAGCTCGGCGCAAACCGTTTCTCAGCCGTTTAGTCTAGCCAAGACATTGTAATCTAAACAAGATTTTGAATGATAAATCGTATGAATACTGCGTTGAAACCCTTGAAAATACGTACAGTATTCACTTCGGCTTTCGCCTTGTATTCCTTTCGATTTTATCTACTCAAAATTGCTTCGCACCCAAAACGAAAGATTTTAAGATGATTTTGGGCGAGAAGGAAGCAATAATACTTGCCGTATTATAATGACGCCGAGCTCAAAAGTGCTTAAAATATCCGTTTTGGGCTTATTTGGATTATACTGTCTTGGCTAAACGAAACAAAAACAGTCAAAAATAAAGCTAATCAATACAAGGAACTTAAAAAGTATGGATTTAATTATCGTAGAGTCGCCCTCCAAGGCGAAAACAATTTCAAAGTACCTTAAGGGGAAGTATAAAGTGGACGCGTCCGCAGGGCATATTCGCGATTTGCCCGTACATTCGCTCGGCGTGGACGTGAAGAATAACTTCGAACCCAAGTACGTGGATTCGGAGAACAAAGAAGACGTAATTAGACGTTTAAAAGAAGCGACGAAAAAAGCCGACCGCGTCTATCTTGCAACCGACCCTGATAGAGAAGGGGAGGCGATTTCTTGGCACTTGCAAACGGTTTTAGGCTTGGACGAAACGGCGGAAAACCGCATTGAATTCAACGAAGTTTCCCAACGCGCGATTGAGTTGGCGCTCAAAAAACCGAGAAAGATTAATTACAATCTCGTGGACGCGCAACAAGCCCGTCGCGTACTCGATAGATTGGTGGGCTACAAGCTTTCCGACGTATTAAACCGCAAAATCGTGGACGATACCGTTGCCGGCAAACGCTCTCTTTCAGGCGGGCGCGTGCAATCGGTTGCGCTTAGATTAATCGTGGAAAGAGAACGGGAAATTACTGCGTTCAAGCCCGAAGAATATTGGAATTTGACGGCGGAATTACAAGACGTAAACAAAAAATACTCCCCGTTCAAAGCGATGCTTGAAAAGAAAGGGACGAGAAAGTTCAAGCCTGCGTCCGCCGATGAAACGGCGACGGTATTGGAAATTTTATCGAACGGGAAGTTCGTCGTTTCCAAAGTGAAAAAGACGGTTGCAAAATCCCACGCGCCCGCGCCGTTCACGACCAGTTCCTTGCAACAGGACGCGTCCACAAAGCTTGGATTCAGCGCGCCTGAAACGATGAGTTTGGCGCAACACTTATACGAAGGTATCGCTACGGAAAACGGCGACCATATCGCGTTTATAACGTATATGAGAACGGACTCCGTCCGCGTATCGAAAGAAGCGCAAATGAAAGCGCTTGAAAAAATCCGCGAAACGTACGGCGACGAATACGCGCCCGAAAAACCCAATTTTTACGCGACGAAAAAGGGCGCGCAAGACGCCCACGAAGCAATTCGACCTAACGATTTGAATATGACGCCCGAAAAGGCGAAAAAATTGCTCGATAAAAAGCATTACGCGCTTTATAAGCTCGTTTACGAACGCTTTATCGCGTCGCAAATGTCGGAAGCGAAGTACAACAGTATGCAAATGGAAATCGACAATTCGGGGTATATTTTCAAGGCGAGCGGAAAGGTGCTTTTGTTCGCAGGGTTTACCGCCGTTTACCAAGATATTTCCGCGAAAAAGGACGACGACGATGAAATTTCGTCCGCGAAACTTTTGCCCGATTTATCCGAAGGGGATACGCTTGATTTGACGAATATGCAAAAGGAGCAAAAATTCACCAAACCGCCTTTGCGTTACACGGACGCGTCGCTCGTTAAAGCGATGGAAGAAAAGGGGATTGGTAGACCGTCCACCTACGCTACGATTATTTCTAAACTCAATCAAAAATACGTCAAAAAAGACGGTAAATATATGGTACCTATTCCCGTTTCGTACGAAGTCGTGGATATGCTTTTAAAGTGTTTTCAAGACGTAATGGACGTCGGGTTTACGGCAGGTATGGAAACCAAGCTCGACGACATTGAAGAAGGCGGTGTGGATTGGCATAGCGTAATCGCGGATTTCTATCCCGGTTTTGAAAGAAACCTGCGTGGCGCGGCGCTTTACGGCGACGAGCAAACGCAAGAAGTTTGCGGAAAATGCGGTCATTTTATGATTAGAAGAACGGGGAAATTCGGCAAGTATCTCGCTTGCTCTAATTATCCCGAATGTCATAATATCTTAAGCGACGCGGAAGAAGAAATTTCCGCGGTGCGTTGTCCCAAGTGTGGAGAGAATATGGTCGTAAGACGGGGTAAGTTTGGGAAATTCTTGGCTTGTCCGAGCTACCCGTCCTGCAAATCGACGTTGCCGATGCCCGAAGAAAACGCGGAAAAAGTGGTTGGGAAATGTCCTGAATGCGGAAACGCAATGAACGAAAGAAAATCCAAAAAGGGCAAGGTGTATTATAGCTGTTCGAGTTATCCTGCCTGCAAATATATGAGTTGGGATATTCCTACGGGCGAAAGATGCGAAAAGTGCGGTAGTCCGATGGTACAGTCCGCGCGCGGAAAGGTAAAATGTTCGAGCAAGGAATGTATCGAAAAGGAACGCGCGGAGCAAAAGGCGAAAAAACTCGCCGAAAAACCGTCTAAGGCGACCAAATCGGCGAAAGCTACGTCGAAAAAAGAAAAAGCGAAGTTCGAAACCGACTTCGACGAATTGGATATTCCGCCTTTGATGGACGAACCGCAATATTTTGGACCGCAGGGGCGTTAAGAAATGGTTTGTAAAGAGAAAGTAACCGTCGTTGGCGGTGGTTTGGCAGGGAGCGAAACGGCGTATTACCTTGCCGAGCAGGGTGTACGGGTAACCCTCGTCGAAATGAAACCGAAGAAGTTCAGTCCTGCGCACGAAAGCGAAAATTTCGGGGAGTTGGTATGTTCCAACTCCTTGAAAAGCAACGACCCGTACGCGAACGCGTGCGGATTATTAAAGGAAGAAATGCGTCTTTTGGGCTCGTTGACGATGCAGGCGGCGGAAGCAAGTAAAGTGCCGGCGGGGTCGGCGTTGGCGGTGGATAGAGAGAAGTTTTCCGCGTATATTAGCGAGAAATTGCAAAACCACCCCAACATTACCATTGAAAGACGGGAATTGAAAAGTTTGGACGAATTGGACGAGAACGGCTACGCCGTTATCGCAACCGGTCCGTTGACTTCGGACGAGTTATCAAAGAGCATTTGTTCGCGGTTTGGCGAATTGCATTTCTACGACGCGTCCGCGCCTATCGTTTCGGCGGAAAGTATCGACGAAACGACTTCGTTTACGGGGGATAGGTACGGCAAAGGCACGGGCGATTATATCAACTGTCCGATGAATAAAGACGAATATTACGCGTTCGTGGACGCACTTTTGAGCGCGGAAAAGACGGAATTACATTCCTTTGAAAAGCGTGAAATTTTCGAAGGTTGTATGCCGATAGAAGTGATGGCGTCAAGGGGTAGAGATACTCTGCGCTACGGTACGCTCAAACCGGTTGGGCTTTTGGGCGACGACGGGAAAAGACCGTTCGCCGTGTTACAGCTTAGAAAAGAGAACGAACAGGGTACGGCGTACAATCTCGTCGGCTGTCAAACGAATTTGAAATTTGGCGAACAAAAACGGGTGTTTTCAATGATACCGGCGTTAAAGAACGCGGAGTACTTACGCTACGGGGTTATGCACAGAAATACGTATATTCAATCGCCCAGCGTTTTGAATCGCGATTTTTCGGTTAAGAATAATAAACGGCTGTATTTTGCAGGTCAAATCACGGGCGTGGAAGGTTACGTCGAGAGTTCGGCGAGCGGGCTTTTAGTCGGCTTACACTTGGCAGACGAGATTTTAGGCAGAGAGAAAAGGGTATTCGATAGCGATACCGTTTGCGGTGCGCTTGAAAGCCATATTTCGACCCCGAACAAGGACTTCCAACCGATGAACGCGAATTACGGGATTTTAAACCCGTTGCCCGCGCGGATTAAAGATAAAAAAGAACGCTACAAAGCGTTGTCTATGCGCGCGTTGGAGAAAGTGAAATTGCTTGCGGACAGCGAAAGGAATCAGTAGGAGAATAATGTATGGTAGAATTTAGAGGGACGACCATTTGCGCGGTTAAAAAGGACGGCGTAACGGCGATTGCCGGCGACGGTCAGGTTACGATGGGCGAATCGGTTATTTTTAAAAACACGGCGGTTAAGGTAAGAAGAATTTACGGCGGTAAAGTGATTTTGGGCTTTGCCGGGTCGGTTACCGACGCGTTCTCTTTGACGGAAAAATTCGAAGGAATGCTCAATAAATTTTCTGGCAACTTAATGCGTTCGGCGGTCGAACTTGCCGAGCTTTGGCGGAGCGACAAAATCGGTCGAAAACTTGACGCGATGATGATTACCGCCGATGAGAATACCTTACTCATTTTGTCGGGTACGGGCGAAGTCATTGAGCCGGACGGCGGAGTTTGCGCGATTGGTAGCGGTGGTAATTACGCGTTGGCGGCGGCGCGCGCGTTGTATAAGGAAACGGATTACGACGCGGAAACGATTGCGAAAAAGGCGCTTAAAATCGCGTCCGAGATTTGCGTGTTCACCAACGACAATATCCGTTGCGAAAGCGTAGGTTCGGCTAAACAAGACAAGGGGGTAAACTAAAATGGATTTATCACCTAAACAAATCGTCAATCGATTAGACAAATATATTATCGGTCAAGAAGACGCGAAAAAAGCGGTGGCTATCGCGCTTAGAAACCGTTATCGTCGGGCGCAACTCCCTGCGGAAATTCGCGAAGAAATTACGCCGAAAAATATTATTATGAAAGGCCCGACGGGGGTCGGGAAAACGGAAATTGCCCGTCGGCTTGCAAAACTCGTCAAAGCGCCGTTCGTCAAAGTCGAAGCGACGAAATATACGGAAGTCGGGTACGTTGGAAAGGACGTCGAAGGTATGATTCGCGACCTTGCGGAATGCGCGTATCGGCTCGTTAAATCGGAAAAGGAAGAAGAAGTTAAAGCAAAAGCCACTTTGGCGGCGGAACGCAGAGTCTTGAAAGTTCTTGCCGACGCGAAAAAGGACGAAAAGGGCGAACTTGCTAAAGAAGTATTCGAAAACAACTTGCTCGACGGATTAAGAAAAGGACAATACGACAATTTCGTGATTGAAATGGAAGTACTCGATACACCCCAACAAATGGAGCTTATGCCCGGTACGGCGGCAATTTCGATTGGTAATATTTTCGGGGATATGTTCCCTGGTAAAAAGAAAAAACGCAAGTTGACCGTGCGTGAAGCGTTGGAAATTTCGTTGAGCGAAGAAGCGGATAAACTCGTGGACGAAGACGCCGTGAAATCGGAAGCGATTTACCGCGCGGAAAACGACGGGATTATCTTTATCGACGAGATTGATAAAATTGCAGGCAAAGGCAATAGAAACGGCGCGGACGTATCCAGAGAAGGAGTGCAAAGGGATATTTTGCCCATCGTCGAAGGTTCGACCGTCGTTACCAAATACGGTCCGATTAAGACCGATTTCATTCTCTTTATCGCGGCAGGCGCGTTCCACGTCGCGGCGATTGAAGATTTGATTCCCGAATTGCAAGGCAGATTCCCCGTATCGGTGGAATTAAAGAGTTTGACGAAAGAAGATTTCGTAAAAATCTTGACGGAAACGGAAAATTCGCTCACTTTCCAATACGGTCATCTTTTGAGCGTGGACAATATCGATTTGAAGTTCGACGAATCGGCGATTGAACGGATAGCGGAAGTGGCGGTAGAACTCAACGCGACGAGTGAAGACATCGGCGCAAGACGGTTGCACACGGTAATGGAATATCTTTTGGAAGATATTTCGTTCAACGCAGGCGGCGGAGATTATCCGACCTTTACGCTCGTAATCGATAAAAAGTACGTGGACGAACACTTGAAAAAACTCACGGGCGACAGAAATCTTAAAAAATACGTTTTATAAAACCAGTGGGGCAGGTACGAGCTAAATGCCCTGCAGGAAAGGAAGAAATTATGATAAATATACCCAAAGGCACGAAGGACGTCTTGCCGAGCGAGAGCTATAAATGGCAATACGTAGAAGGGATGGCGAGAGAAGTATCTAAACTTTTCAACTTAAAGGAAATCCGCACGCCCGTTTTTGAACATACCGAACTTTTTTCGCGTGGCGTAGGCGAAACGACGGACGTCGTTACCAAAGAAATGTACACGTTTAAGGACAAGGGGGACAGGTCGATTACCTTAAAACCCGAAGGTACGGCGGGCGCGGTGCGTTCGTTTATCGAAAACGGACTCGTAAATGGTGTTTTGCCCGCGAAATTGTATTATATTATTCCTGCGTTCCGCTATGAAAGACCGCAGGCTGGCAGACTTCGCGAGTTCCACCAATTCGGCGTGGAAATTTTCGGCGCAAAGACTGCGGATACGGACGCGGAAGCGATTATTATCGCGGATACTTTGCTTAAGAAGTTGGGGTTAAAGGTCAAAGTCAAAATCAATTCGATTGGTTGTCCTGCGTGCCGAAAGGCGTATAACAGGGCGTTGAAGGAGTTTTTCGCGCCTTATTTGGACGAACTTTGTTTCGATTGCAAATCTCGGTTTGAGAAAAACCCGTTGCGCCTTTTAGACTGCAAGGAAGACGACTGCAAACGTATCAACGTAAACGCGCCCCAAATTTTAGACTATCTTTGCGCGGACTGTTCTTCGCATTTTGAAGATTTGAAAAATTATCTTACGACGGCAGGCGTAGAATACGAAATCGATTCGAGAATCGTGCGCGGTTTGGACTACTACACCCGTACCGTGTTCGAGTTTACGTCTACGGCAATCGGCGCGCAAGGCACGGTTTGCGGTGGGGGTAGATACGACGGTTTGATTGAACAGTTGGGCGGTAAGGAATGTCCTGCGGTTGGGTTTGCGGTCGGGATTGAACGGTTGTTGATGTTGATGGAACAAACGGGCGTGAGTATTCCCGACGACGAAAAACCGACGGTGTATATCGCAGGTATGGACGAAAACTGTCGTAAAAAGGCGTTTGAAATTTGCGCGAAATTGCGTACGGCAGGCGTAATTGCAGAAATCGACCATATGGAACGCTCGATTAAAGCGCAATTCAAGTACGCGGACAAGCTGGGCGCGAAATACGTCGCAGTCATCGGCGGAAACGAACTTGAACAAGGCGTAATGAACGTAAAAAATATGTCGAACGGCGAAAGCGAATCGGTTGGGTTTGATTTAGCAGTAGAATATTTTTTAGGAAAATAAAAATACTAAAGTTCAAGGGGATTATTTCCTTGTAGGGGGGTGGACAAAGCCCCCGCGTAAACGGACTAAAAAAGCAATCTATGATTGCGTTACTCGCGCCGTAAGGCGCACTTGCGACGGGAGTCGTAATAAATAACGATAAGGAGAAACTAATAATGGTAAAACACGTAACGAGTAAAGAATTAGAAGAAATTTTAGCGGACGGAAAGCCGGTATTTTGTGATTTTTGGGCGAGCTGGTGCGGACCTTGTAGAATGTTAGCGCCCGTCTTCGAAGAAATTTCCAATAAATACGACGGTAAAGCGGTGTTCGTAAAAGTCAACGTGGACGAGCAAGAAGAATCGGCGATGAAGTACGGCATTAGCTCCATTCCGAACGTAATCGCGTTCAAGGACGGCGCGCCCGTATCGAATAGCTTAGGTTTCGTACCGGCATCCGCTTTAGAAGCGTTCGTTAAAGAAAATTTGTAAATCTTAAATAAAATATTGCTTTTCCAAAAAGGAAAAGCAATGTGAAATAATTTTCAATTATGAAATATTTGTCTAACGCAAATATGAAATAAAATAAATCCGCAAATACTTCTTGGCGTATTTCACGCCCAAAGGGAATTTTATACCGCAATCGGTATTTCACAAATCCGCGAAAGCGGATTTATTTCATAGCTATATTAGGTTTTAGACGCGCCCATAAGGAAGTTATGGGGCAGAATTTTCGCAAGTACGCGATAGAATTTGTAGAAGGGGTGGGGCGTGTAAACGCATCTGCCCTTTTTTGCCGAGCGAAGTCCGTATTTCGCCGTCTTAACTACGTTGCAACGGGGCAACGTGTCGAACGTTTTGGACGTGCCTTTTTCAATCCCTGCTACCGCCAAAAACTCAGTGTCCATAGGCCCGGGGCAAATCGCCGTAACGTTGATTTTGCGGTTTTTAAGCTCGTAGCGTAAGGACTTGGTGAAACTCATTACGTACGCTTTCGTCGCGGAATAAACGGTCATTCTCGCGTTGGGAACGAAGGACGCGATAGAGCATACGTTCACGATATACGAGTTTGCGCTCATAAACGGCAAAACGATGGTGGTAAGCTCGGTTAAGCTACGGACGTTGAGTTCGACGATTGCGCCTTGCGTTTTGTAGTCGGCTTCGTCTAAATTCCCAATCGTGCCGAATCCTGCGTTGTTGATTAAGAACTTTACGTCGGGTTTTTCGTCTTGCAAAACAGATTGGAATTTTTCAACGTTTTCACGGGTGGTAATATCCATTGCGACCACTCTCGTCGCGAGTTTTCCGTATTTTTCTTTAAGCTCGTTCAAGCGGTTTTCCCGTCTTGCGATAACCCAAATTTCGTCCAAGTTTTCGTTTTGCAATTCCTTGTAAAATTCCACGCCGAGCCCACTCGACGCGCCTGTGATGATACCAATTTTCATAATAGTCTCCTTTTTTATTGCGACTTCGTCGCGCGTACGCCTTTCGGCGTATAGACGAGAGCGAAGCTCTCTTTTAAGTGTCCGTTTTTTTCGTGGGCTTTGCCCACACCCAGCAGGGAATAATTCCCTGCACCTTTAATGAAAAAGCAAGTTCCCACAGGGCGTCCTGTGGGTTAATCGCTTTAGGTTACTTTATATCCAATTCCGGCGGTACGTCCAATTCGTCGGAAACGTATTTGCCGTTTTTCTTGCGTTGGCGTACGCATTCGGATAAAAGATATTCAATTTGACCGTTGACCGAACGGAAATCGTCTTCCGCCCAAGAAGCGATAGCGTCGTAAAGCTTGGGAGAAAGGCGAAGGGGTACTTGTTTCTTCTCGTTCATATTAGTATAAACTTCCCGCGTTTACGATTGGTTGCGCGTCGTGGTTACCGCAAAGCACCACGAGCAAGTTGGAAACCATAGCCGCTTTTCTTTCTTCGTCTAAGGTTACGAGTTGGTTTTGGTTTAATCTTTCAAGCGCCATTTCGACCATACCGACCGCGCCGTCGACAATCATCTTTCTTGCGTCGATAATAGCGGACGCTTGTTGGCGTTGGAGCATAACCGCCGCAATTTCAGGCGCGTAAGCAAGGTGCGTGATTCTCGCTTCGACGATTTCAAGCCCTGCGTCGTTTACTTTCGTTTGAATTTCTTCGCGAATACGGTTTGCGACCACGTCGCTTGAACCGCGCAAACTTCCGTCGTCTGCGTGCCCGTCGCCCGTTGTGTCAATCCCCGGCGCAAAGTCGTAGGGGTAGATACGTACCACGTTTCTAAGCGCGCTGTCGCATTGTAAGGACAAATATTCTTTATAGTTGTCTACGTTAAATACCGCTTTCGCAGTATCGACTACTTTCCACATAACCGCAATACCGATTTCGACGGGGTTACCCAAACAATCGTTAATCTTTTGTCTTGCGTTATTGAGCGTCATAATCTTGAGCGAGATTTTTTTATCCGTCGCGTTAAAAGAAAGGTTACCGTCTTCGGATAAGTTCAAACCCGCTTTTTTTACGGGGGTAATATCTCCGCTTTGGTTGAGTTTCGTTTCCGCGGCAGGGTTCACGGACGAACAGAAAGGATTGACCGCGTAAAACCCTTCGCCTTTAATCGAACCGACGTATTTCCCGAAAAGAGTAAGTACGAGCGCTTCTTGCGGTTTTAAAACTCTAAGCCCTGCAAGCGGTATCCACACGATGCAAGCCCCAATCACGCCTACAACCGCAATCGCGCCGATTTCTTTCACTGCGCCGAAAACGAGCGCTCCAATGCAAATTAGTTCCGCTAAAATGCAACCAAGCAACACTTTCATACCGTTTTTCTTGTTTGTCAAAATAATTTCTTTCATATTTCACTCCAAAATATTGTTTTGATATTAAAATCATATCATATTATACGAGCGTTGTCAAGCGTTTTGTGAAAAAATTGCCAAAAAAGCGGTAAATATTTTTAAGCAGACGAATAAAAGGGCGCGCGTTACAATATAAATATAGGCGGTTATTTACACGAATCGACGGGTTTCGACGTAGAATTTGTGTCGTGTCGAGCTCATTTTCTCAATGCGCGCGTAGTCGGACGCGGTGTGCAAAATATAATCGTTGCCAAGGTAGATAGCGACGTGTCCGATACGTTCTACGCCCGTTTTGTATTGACGGGTTTCGTTGGTGAAGTAAATACAATCCCCGCGCTTAAGTTCGCTCTTTTTCACGTATTTACCCTGAACGACCTGCGTTCTGGTGGTAACGTCCAAAAGTACGTTCGCGCCTTTATAGAAAGCGTATTGTACGAGCGACGAGCAGTCGAATTTATTAACGGTAAAGCCTTTTAAAAGATTGCCTTTGCCGTCGTGCAGGCGTACCGCGCCGTAAACGTAGGGTACGCCGAGCAGTTTATAGCCTTCTTCAATCACTCGTTCTACTTTTTCGTTGTCGCTCTTTTCGAGCGTGAATACCGCCGCGTATTCGCTATACAGGTACGCCGTTTTGTTTTGGTAATTGACTTTATACCAATTCCCCGTTTGACCGATTACCGCGTACATAGTACCCTTTTCCGCTTGTCCGATTGCGGTAAAACTCGTACCTGCCCCCGAGCGAAGATTGACGTTATCGCCCGTACAACGTATGTATTTTGCCGTTTTGGGTTTAGGTGGTTCTACTTCGGGGGTAGGGGTAGGCGTAGTGACGGGCGGAGAAGAAGTATCCGAGCCGTTATTTTCGGGTGTTTCGGGGTTGGGAACTTGGTCGGGTAAAGTATTTTCGAGCTCGTTGGACGGGGGTAGGGTCGCGTTATCGTCGCAAGCGTAAATGGGAAATGTAAACGCAAGCGCGAGCGCCAGGCAAATAAATTTTTTATGTTTCTTCATATTTTTTTCTCCTTTTTTCGTTTGGCTATTTTTTTCGAGAATAGCTGTTCAACATTTTAACATTCCAAACGGGGCGTGTAAATAGGGAAAAGGTAGGAGAAAAAAGGCAATATAGTTATAAATTTGAAAAATTGAGAATAATTGTATAAAATCCGTGTTTTTTTACCGTTCATTGGCAATCTTGGTAGGATTTTTTCAAAACGAAATTCGTCGCTTGACTTCCTTTTACTGAAATGGTATAATAATCAAGAAGGAGAAAATACTATGTCCGAACTTGATTTGTTGAAAATATTACAAAAATACGGCGACGAAACGGAGCTTGCCGATTTTTCGGTCGAAGAATTGAAAGATTTGCTTGATAAACTCAGTAACGGCGACGAACCCTTACCGCTTACCCCCGAAGAATTTAAAAAACGGTATTTTGAGTACTACGACGACGTAAAAGACCCCACTTTAAAAAAACAGGACTGGTAAAATGAGATATAAAAATTTAATTTTCGACGCAGACCACACGTTGATTAATTATACCGCAGACGAACGGGACGCGCTCAAACGGATTTTTGAAGAAATCGGCTTAAAATTCAGCGATAAAATGCTGGATAGGTGCTGTTATCTTTCCGAGTTCACTTGGACGGAAACGGGGCTTTACGACGTCAAAAACGAGCGTATTCAAAGAGAATATCATAATCTTTATAAAACGCATTTGGATTTACTTTTTACGCGGATTTTTACCGAGTTTCCCTGCTCGTTCTCGCCGATAAGGGCGGGCGAATTGTTATTGAAATATTTAAAAGACGGAACGAACTCTATTTCGCACGCCGAAGAAACGATTAAAAAATTAAAGACGGAAAAGGGGTATAATATTTATATCGCCACCAACGGCTTGATTGATATTCAAGTCGGTAGGCTTAAAAGATTTGCGCCCTATTTGGACGGACTTTTTATTTCCGAAGAATTAAAGGAAATTAAGCCCAATCCGTTGTTTTTCAAAAAGATTTTAGAAAGATTAAACTGTACGGTAAAAGAATGCTTGATGATAGGCGATTCGCTTTTGAGCGATATTGCCGGCGCGGACGGGGTCGGAATGGACAGTTGTTGGTTTAACCCCAAATCAAAAGAAAATCAATCGGGTACAAAACCCCGCTATGAAATTAAGGATTTGACGGATTTATTACAAATTTTATAAGAATTTTCAATCTTGAACAAAAAAATCAAAAAAAATTTTTAAACTTTAACCCCTACTTTAGTAGGGGTTATTTACTTTACAATCGAAAAAATTGAAAAAAGTTTAAATTTTTTTTCGAAAAACACTTGACAAATGAAAATTTTGTGCTATAATATAGGTACAAAAGAGAAAGGAACAAACAAAAAATGTTCGTTTCGAACTTTTGAAACAAAGGAGCAGACCAATGAACTGAGTAGATAGCTGACAAGAGTTGGCAAAAGGGACCGCCGGGACGCGGTCGAAAAATCCAAATTATAAAGGAGGTACGAAAAGGGATGACTAAGTACACTTTAACCGTAGGCCTTTATAAAGAAGAAATAGTGAGGTATATTCCGATGTACTGTAAAACGGAAGAAGCTCAAAAGGTAAACTCCCCCTAAAATATTAATTTGCGCGGAGAACGGAACTTGACACCGCGCGTCAAAGAAGTTTTGAACGATAGGGGCGAAAGCCGAAACGCTTCATAAAACTGAATACGTTAAAAGAAAATCCCCCTGCTACGGAGCAGGGGGTTTCGTTTGTTTCAAATGCAACGCGCTTTCGCTACATTGGTTTAATTTTTACGTTACCGCAAAGTACGTCCGAATAGGAATAGGCGGTTTTGCCTAAAAAACCTTCTTCATCGGGCAAGACGGTAAAAAGGGCGGGGTAAACGCCCGAAAGTACGCCTGAAAAAGTTTGAATTTTATTTCTGCCAAGATTCACGCATACGTTGACCCGTTGGCTTTCGCACGCTCTTACCATTCGTTTGACGTCGGAAATGTTCTTTTTAGGTTTAATCATATTGTAAGTATTTGCCAAAAGAAGAAAAATTATTCTTAAGTTCGCGCTTTCTTTTTGCATATTTCGCGTTTTTTTCGCATAAGGTAAAAGGCAATGAAAAAGCAAAAGGGAGTGTTATTATGTCAATCAAACCGCAATATGATACCTATCGCTATACGAGCGAGCTTTGCAAACTTGAAAGTCAATCCATCGTCGAATGTCGGTTGCCCAGCGGAGAAATTTCTTCCGTTCTTACCGTTTACGCGCACGCCGTACCCGAAGAAGTTTCTTGTTCGGACGGCGAAGTGAAATATAGCGGAAAACTCTATTTAACCGTCGTTTATAAAGATTTAGACGGCAAAATTTGTCGCGCGGAGCGTGGCGCGGAATTTTTCCATAAGGCGCAAGGCGAATCGGTTACGCCTGCTTGTTTTGCCAAAGCGGTCTTTGAAACGGACGGCATTAAAAACCGTCGCGAAGGCTCAGGATTCTTTATTTCCGTCGTCGTCAATGCGAAAATCGCCGTATACGGTACGGCGAAAATGGAGTATCTCGTCGGTGGGGACGGGTTGGTCGTTAGAAATTCTAAAGCGGAAGTCGTTAAGACGGTCTGCGTATCGGGGGAAACGGAAGAAGAGGACGTTTTCGAAACGGACGGGATTGCGGACGTTCTTTTACATTCCGAACGCGCGAATATCGCGCAAGCCTATCTTTCAGGCGGTAAGGTGTCCGTGATTGGCGAGATTTTGTTGTCGCTTTGTCTGTTGAAAGGGGAAAAGATCGTTTCTTACGAACGTCAAATTCCCTTTACCGCCGAACTGCCTGTGGACGAATGGACGGAGAAAGCGCCCGTATGCGCGAAAACGGAAGTCAAGTCCGCGCAAATCAACGTAACGACGGACGAAGAAAAAAATAAGAGCGTAACCAACGTATCGTTGGTATTATATACCGAGTGTTTGCTCTATACGAAAGAAGAAGTAACTGTTTGCGACGACGCGTTCTCAACGAATTGCAATTTGGTCTTGAAAAAGGAAAAGACGGGGGGCAGGTATTTGACGAACGTGCAACGTTTTACCGAACGTATCGGCGGAACGGCGTCGCTTGGCGTGGCGTTCGAAGGAGATTTTACCTTGCAATCGGTTATAAAGAGCAAAGTGGAAATGACGTGCAAGCGGACTTCGAACGGTTACGAAGCGGAAGGTTACGTGGAAGCGGAAACGGTGCTTGAATGCGCAGACGGAATAAAAAATGCGAGTTTGACTTTGCCCTTCCTTTTCCCCGTACAGGCGGACGACGGAGAAATTGAATTGGACGGCGTGGTTTACGGCTTGAGCGTAAGGCGTAGCGGAGATAAAGTTGAAGCGGACGGCACGCTCAAAGTTACGGCGCGTTGCTATCAACAAGCGGAAAGCGAATTCGTGGGCGGAGTAGAAGAAGGGGAAAAATACCAAGAAACGACGAGCGCTATCTCTATTTATATCCCTACTGAAGGGGACGGACTTTGGGAAATTGCGAAGAAACTCAAACGCTCGCCCGACGAAGTGCAAAAGAGCAATCCTAATTTGGAATTTCCCGTCCAAAAAGGGGAAAGGTTGTTTATTTACCGTCAACTTGACGAATAAGAAAAAAGTTCGGAAAAAAATCGGCTTTTTTGAAAAAAACGAAAGTTTGCGAGCTTAAAGTATTGAAATTTTAGGGAAATTATGTTACAATAATATAGTAATCTTGACGGCGGAGTAGGTTACTCCGCCGTATTTTAGGTAAAACTATGAACGCGGTAAAAATTAAATCGTATGCAAAAGTGAATTTCACGCTCGACGTGGTTGGGGAAAAGGACGGATACCATCTGCTTGATTCTTTCGTGGCGAACGTGGATATGTACAATTTAATTTCAGTCGTTAAGCGTAAGGACAAGCTCGTTTCGGGGCGTATGCAAGGCAGGGGTATGGAACGAGTTCCGTTCGAAGAAACCAACGCCTGCAAGGTCGCGGAAGCGTTCGTTGAAAAGTTTTCTTCGTGTGGCGC
>SVHK01000014.1 GCA_015055865.1 Clostridiales bacterium
ATCGCCGCACGCGCACCGTAAATCCCTGCGTCGGGAGCTTGCGCTCTACGAAGCCCGAACTCCATCACCGCGCCCTTACCTGCAGCCCTGCAAATTTTAGACGACTTGGTTGCAATCAGCGTTTGGTGGTTGATAATATTAAGCAATGCGGTTTCCGCGAATTGCGCTTGAATTAGCGGTGCTTTAATCGTCAAAATCGGTTCGCCAGGAAAAACTACTTGACCTTCTTCAACCGCGTATACGTCCCCCGTGAATTTCATATTTTTGAAATATGCAAGGAAGTCCTCGCTAAAAAGATTGAGCGAACGCAAATACGTTATATCGTCGTCCGTAACTTCCCAATTAAGAAGATACTCCATCGCTTGTTCCAAGCCTGCCGCAATTGAATAAGTAATCATCTTATTGCGACGGAAAAACAAATCGAATACCACTTCTTCCTCGTGTTTACCGTGTTGATAAAACCCGTAACCCATCGTAATTTGATAAAGGTCGGTCAACATCGTTAAATTTCTCATTTTTCTTAGCTCCTTTATTCTTCCTTATTCGGACTATCTTCGTCCGTACTTTCTTCCGTAGTATCTTCCGTCGTTACGTTTTGTTCACCGTTTTCGTCCGACTGTTTTTCATTCGTCTTTTTAAACAGATTTTTCAACCAAAGCTCGAATTTAGACGGTTCTTTTTCGGGCGGAATTTGGTAATTTTCGGGATAAATCGCACACATCATATTGATTTTGTTCAAATACGCAACTTCGTCTTTGGCGTCCTTAATATAGTTCGTAATACCGTACTTTTCACCCTTCACCGAACCGAAAAGAACCCCTTCCTTTTTCTTGTTGAAATACAAGACGAAAAAGAGCAAGGTAAGTCCAAACGCAAGCAAAAGAAGAGAAAAGACCAACGACCATTGTACACCGCCCTCACTCAAAATATAAGTCGGGTCACGTAAGGGTTCCATAATCGAACGCACGAGTCCGTAGTTAATGAAATAGCAAGAAGTAATTACGCCGTTGGGCTTATTCGGATTCTTCCAAGCGAAAATAAAGAGTACCACCGCAACGAGCGTATTGGCTAAACTTTCGTAGAAAAAGAACGCGTAATGCCACGTACCGCCCGTAATCGTTTGTTCGATACCGAACAATTTTTGGAAAGTAAGCGTGAACGTTTGCAAGCAGTTACCGTCCGCCGTCTTATTGATATACACGGAGAAGGGGAAGAACTGCAACGCTTCGTTTTCCACGACCGCGCCGTACACTTCTTGGTTGGCAAAATTCCCCCAACGCCCGATAGCTTGCGCAAGCATCAAGCCGATAACGATACAATCCCCAACGCGGAAGAAATTGACTTTCTTGAAATAGCAAACCGCCGCAACCGAAATCGCGCCGCCCAAAATACCGCCGATAATGGAAAGACCACCGCTACGAATCCCTTCAAACGAGAACCAATTTTCGATAGGCACTCCGTCCGTCAAGCAATAAAAGAGCCGAGTCGTAACCAACGCGACGGGCAAGCAAACGCAAAAAAACGTCAAAAATAAATCGCTTGAAATATTTCTACGCTTAAAAAGCAACGAAATGACGAAAAACGCGGTAAAAATTCCACACACGATAATAATCGCGTAAGCGTTGATTTTGAACCCGAATACGTCGATACCGGGATTTTCGTAAGCCAAAAGAGTGTTCATTTGAAATTTTCTCCTTGTAAAGATTTATTAAATCTTTAACCGATTTCTTTCATTATAGCACAATAAAAAAAAATCGTCAAGGGTTAGGGAGTAAATATACGAATTTCCCTTACCCTTAAACGAGTTTTTCTCGTTATTTAAAAACGAAATTTTATTTTTTCACCGTCGCCAACAATTTATCCACGAGCAAAACCCCACCGAAAACGAGCGCGTAATTAAAAATACAGTTCCAAAGCTGACCTTTGACGATAAAGCGAGCGACGAAATACGTCCAATACGACACCCCATCGCCTGCGTAAAGGAAATAAAACGCCGTCGTGTTAATCCCCACTGAACAAACGACGAACGAAAACGCGCAAGAAAGCGCAATCATCGCGTACCTGCCCCCTTTATTTTCCCTTTTTACGCCGTTTACTAATACGCCCGTTAGCAAGGAAGTAATCCCCATTGACAAACCTATCCAAGGCATATACGCAAATCCAGACGAGTTCATTAAAAAACCGATTAAATCGCCCAAAAAACAAACGGCGAAACCGTAAATACCGCCAAGCATAACGCCAAGCAACGCCGACACCGAAAGAGTTAAAGAAAATTGCGTATCCATTAGTTTAAATTCAAAAAGCGTATTTGCAATCACGGCAAAAGCGGTCATTACGCCAAGATAGGCAATTTTTCTGTTTTTAGATTGTCCGTCCAATAGAGGCGAACGAAGAAACCCCTTAAAAAAAGACATAAAAAAATCTCCCGTAAGAGAGACCGCAAATTTCCGCCCTAAAGCGGTAATAAAAGCGGACGCGTCAATGCACCGCAGGAAAGCATAAATCGTATTTACTCCCTTTCGTTCGCCGACAACGTCCCGTTCGGCGACACTTTACGCACATTAACTACTCTTATTGACAATATTATACACTTTTATATAAAATTTTGCAAGCGTTGAAACTAAAATTTTTACATATCCTAAAAAAAATAACGCATACTTTTTCTATGGGCTTAATTTTTATTCGCACAAGCATCATTTTTATAACGCTATTGATAATTATGCGTTTGATGGGCAAACGGCAAATCGGCGAAATGCAACCGTACGAATTCGTCATCACACTCATTATCGCGGAACTCGCCTGTATCCCAATGGGCGACCCCGCCATACCGTTAACGTACGGCATCGTGGCTATTTTGAGTATTTATTTTTTACACCAAGTCGTTTGTTTAATCGACTTAAAATGGCCAAAAGGGAAAAAGCTAATTAGCGGTACGCCTGCGGTCGTTCTCAATAAAAACGGTATCGACGATTATCAACTCAAAAAGAACAACTTAAACGTTACCGACCTAATCGAAAGTTTAAGAGTAGCCGGCTATTTCTCACTCGACGCCGTCGATTACGCTCTTTACGAATCGAACGGCTCGCTATCCGTTCTACCAAAAACCGACTACGAAGAAACACAAAATTCCCTACCGCTCGTGCTCGTTTCCGAAGGTCAATTCGACGCAAATAATTTAACCAAAACTCAAAAAACGAAAGAGTATTTTTTAAACGTTTTCAAGGAGCAGGGTTGCGACGAATTAAAAAATATACTACTTTGCACGATTGACGGCAACGGGAAATTATATATCCAAAACAAAGGAAAGCGTTATCAAACGCTACGCTTAAAATGGGAGGAAAAATTATGGTAAAAACGATTATAAGTATTATCGTTACCTTTCTTCTAATCGTCGGGTTAACCGTATTTGAATTAATTTACGTAAATCTTTCTTTTGAAGATTTTCGCGCCGTGCTTTGCGGGCTGTACGAAAAGACGGAAAACTCTAACGCCACCCACGAAGACGGCTTAACCGTACAAAAATTTTGGGAAGACAAGAAAAAATATTTACACGTTTGGTTGCCTCACACCTCGATTGAAGGCGTAGACGTGCATTTAAGCGAAGCGCTTGGGTATCTCTACGAAGGCAGATACACCGACGCACTCCCTAAAATCGAAGTTTTAATCGATATGACGGAAAATATTCCGCACGTTTTCGAACTTGATTGGGGCAATATATTCTAATAAGTAATCGGGGCAAGCTCGTTCGCTTACCCCGATTTTTCATTTAAACTAATCCGTATTTCGTTACGATACTTATCGTCGCGTCGAAAATATTTCGTAAAAACTTCTTAACGGCAACGGACGTCGCGCTATCCAAACGCTCCTTTTCGTTACTTTTAAACATCACGACTATCGCGTTGAAATTTTGCGTAATCGTTTGCATTTCTTCGTCAATCGCGGTATAAGCGTCTTCTTTTCCTACGCTTTGAATCGAATACATTTCTTCTACCGTTTCGTTCATTTCTTCTAAACGCGCAACTTCGCCCGTTTTCAGCGCGTCCGCGCTTTGATGATTGAGCGTTGCCAAAAGTTCGATAAACCGTTGTAATTTTACGTTTCCAACCAAATCCGTCGCCATAATTTTTTTCCTTATTTTAAAATTTCTTCTCTCGTTTTTACACTCAACCAACCGCAAGACACCGAGCCCGGTCCGACGTGCGAACCGATGACGGGTCCCATAATCGTAACCCAAGGTTTTACGCCCGTCTTTTCTTCGATAAGATTCGCAAGTTCGTTCGCGCCCGCTTCGTTGTTAGTATGCACGACGACAACAATCCCAAGCTCGTCAATGGGCGCGAGCGCAATCGTATCCAATACCTTTTGGAACGCCTTTTTCATTCCCTTACATTTTTCTACGACTTTCAGCTTCCCGTCTTTATCAAACGCAAGCATCGGCTTTATATTTAAAACCGTACCAACCATTGCGGAAACGGACGACACCCTACCGCCCTTTTTTAAATAATTCAAGCTATCGGGAATGATACAATGTTGAATACGCCCTCTTAAGCTCATTACGTATTCGTAAGTATCTTTCGCGCTATACCCTTCGTCGCGACGTTTAACGGCAAGTTTAACGAGTAGCCCTTGCCCAACCGTAGCCGTCAACGGGTCAACCGCGTAAACGGTAAAATCGGGATAAAGCTCCTTTACTGCGTTCGCCGCTTTATTTGCCACGGTAACCGTCGGGGACAACCCCGAAGAAATGGTAAAATGCACCGTTTCCTTCACACCTGCCTGCGCCATTTTTAAAAAATGCCGATAATGAGAGTCGTAATTGAGCATAGAAGTTCTCGAAAACGCGCCATTTTCCAATTTATTATAAAATTCAACGTATTCGTCTATACAAGAAAAATTATCTAAGCCGTCCTGCATTACACCGTCCTTTTCGACGGTAAAAGTCAAGGGAACGAACCAAATCCCGTTCTCTTGTACATAGTCCTTTTTCAAATCGCAAGTGGAATCGGTGGAAACCTCAAAAAGTCTCATCGCCTGTTTCTCCTGTTCTCTTTATATTTGCAACGTTTAAGAATATATTGATTATTATACTATTATTTTTTACGTTTGTCAAGGCGAGAATATGAAAGTTTAATGAAAAATAATTTCTCAAGGAGCTAAAAACTCAAAGTTTTTGTATTTTCTTATCGAAAGTAAAAATTATTAAATTTTTAGTCTTAAATACTTGAAAAAAAATAAAAAACAAGCTATAATATAGATACAGAAACTTATTAGGAGAATAAAATGGACGTTCAAAAAACCACCATCAACGCAATCAGAGTTTTATCTGCCGAAGCAATCGAAAAAGCTAAATCCGGTCACCCCGGTCTTCCTTTGGGTTGCGCGCCTATCGCCTACACTCTTTATCAATACTTTTTAAAGTTTAACCCTAACAACGCGACTTGGCAAGACCGCGATAGATTCATTCTCTCCGCAGGTCACGGCTCAATGCTCGATTATTCTCTTTTATACTTATATCGTTTCGGGCTTACCAAAGAAGATTTGATGTCTTTCCGTCAATTCGGCTCGAAAACCCCCGGTCACCCTGAATACGGCCACACCGTCGGTGTAGAAACGACGACCGGACCTTTGGGTCAAGGGATTGCGACCGCAGTCGGTATGGCGTTAGCGGAAGCAAACCTTTCGGCGCGTTTCAATAAAGACGGTTTCCCCGTCGTTGACCACTACACTTACGTGCTTTGTGGCGACGGTTGTTTGGAAGAAGGTATTTCTTACGAAGCTTGCTCGTTTGCAGGCGCGAACAAACTCGGCAAATTGATTTTGTTCTACGACGACAACGAAATCACTATCGAAGGCAACACCGATTGCACGTTCACCGAAAACGTCGGCGCGCGTTTTGCGGCGCAAAATTGGCAAGTTCAACACGTTGATTTGCGAATCGACCCCGACGACGTACAATCCCTTAAAACGGCAATCGAAAACGCAAAAGCTTGCTCGGATAAACCGTCCATTATCATTTGTCACACGAAAATCGGATACGGTTCTCCGCTCGTTGGTTCGGAAAAATGCCACGGCGCGCCTTTGGGCGCAGAAAACTTGCGCTTAACGAAAGAAAAACTCGAATGGCCCTGCGAAGAACCGTTCGATTGTCCTGAAGAAGTATTCTCGCATTGCAAAACCGCTTGCGACCGCGGTGTGGTAGCGAACGCGGAATGGTCGGCAATGATGATTAATTATCAAAATGAATACCCCGAACTTTACGCGCAATACACCGCGCTTATGAACGGCGATATGCCTAACTTTGATGAAATCGCGGGGCTTTACGATTACGAAAAGCCGATGGCTACTCGCCAAACGTCCGCGAAAGTATTGAATACGATTGCGCCCTACGTTCCAGCGTTAATCGGCGGTAGCGCAGACCTTGCGCCAAGCAATCTTTCGGATATGAAAGACACGAATGAAACCGTTTACGGGGACTTCTCTTGGAGCAATTACGCAGGTAGAAATATTCATTTCGGTATCCGCGAACACGCGATGGCGGCGATGGCAAACGGTATGCAACTCCACGGCGGAATGAGAGCGTACTGCTCGACCTTCTTCGTGTTCTCTGATTACTGCAAACACTCTATCCGCCTTTCGGCGCTTATGAAACAACCCGTTACTTATATTTTCACGCACGACTCCATCGGCGTAGGCGAAGACGGTCCTACCCACCAGCCGGTAGAACAACTTATTATGCTTCGTTCTATCCCCGGCTTGAAAGTTTACCGTCCTGCGGACGGCAAAGAAACTTCCGCGGCTTGGGTATCCGCTCTTTCGGGTAACGAACCGACCGCTATCGTGCTTACTAGACAAGCTTTACCGCAATACGAAAACAGCGGTAAGGACGCGTTAAAAGGCGGTTACGTTTTAGCCGACTGCGAAGGCACGCCCGACGTACTCTTGCTTGCGACGGGTTCGGAAGTCGAACTTTGTATGACGGCGAAAGTTGCGCTTGAAGACCAAGGCGTTAAGGCGCGCGTCGTATCGATGCCCTGCTTTGAAGAATTTGAAAAGCAAACGGAAGAATACAAGGAAAGCGTTATCCCCTCGTCCGTTACCGCGCGCGTATGCGTAGAAGCCGGTTCTTCGTATAGCTGGTATAAATACGCAGGTACGAACGGTGAAATTCTTGCAATGGACACGTTCGGCGCGTCCGGTCCTGCAAACGTATTGTTTAAAGAATTCGGCTTTACGGTAGGAAACGTAGTCTTGAAAGCATATCAATCGATGGAAAAGAGCAAATAATTTTAATAAAATTATCGCCTTGCAACTTCTCGTTGCAAGGCGATTTTTTATTTTTCGTTAAAGTTATCAATCAAAAAATTGCGATACGTTTTGCGCAAAGAGATGCCCCAATTTAATTTGGCTCATCGAATCGTAATGCGCCATATCGGGCTGTTCTTCCGGCTCGCTCGAACAAGTAAGCCCTTCCGCGATCGTATCAATCAAAACGTTCGTCCACGACAATTCCGCCACTTGACGTTTGGATTCGTTCACCAAATCGCAATATACCCAATACACGGGATTATCCGCGATATACGCGTCGATAAACGCTATGCCGTTATTCCCCGCGTAGCTTGAAAACTTCTTACGGACGTCTTTAATCAAATAGGTCAAATTGTCTTTATACTCCGTTGCGTTTTCCACGGAAAAAGAATCCGACTCGCCTTGCATCCAACACATTCCTTCGATGATAAAGTCGTAATTTTTCTCTTTAAGATACTTCAAACTCGTTTCCACAAACGATTCGAAGGCTCGGTACATTTCTCCCGTTTTACCAAAGTTAGACGGAGAACGCCATTGTTCGTATAGATTCGAACCGCCCCACGCGTACTTTATTATAAAAAACAGTTCGTTGGGATAAAGCTCGTGTAATTTTTCCGCCAACCCCAACTCAGGGCCGAAAAAACCACCGCCTTCGCCTTGCTTGGTCGCGCACTTAACGAACTCCTTAGATTCGTTCGTTCCCGTAGCAAAGTAATTAATATACACGTTGTCGTAACCCGTTTCGTATTCTAAATACTTCTCTTCGGAAACGTTCTTTTTCAAATAATCGTCACGACTACACCCCGACGCGTTCGATTGACCGCCAAGCAAAATAACTTTTGCTTTTTTACCCTGCCCGTCGGGCAAAGTATCGCTAATCGTAAAATTAAATTCGTCTTTACAAGCGGTTAAAGAAACACTTGCCCCTACGCCGATAAAGAAACAAATCGCAAAAGAAAGTATTATTCTTACACATTTTTTCATTGTTTTACCCCTTAATTATTTTTAGGTTATTTTAGTTATATCACAATCCGCTTAAACTGTCAAGCGTTTGATTTATTTTTGTATAAACTACAAAACTCTCGACCCGTGGTCGAGAGTTTTGCTTATTTTCAATCAATTATTCTTCGTCTTGAACCGTTTCTTCAACAACTTCTTCCGTAGTTTCATCTACAACTTCCGTCGTTTCTTCTACTTCGTCTTCCACGACTTGCGCCAAATCTTCGGGACTTAAATCCGCCGCCGTTTCTTCGGGTGCTTGCGTTTCCGCTTCGTCGTCGCGTTCGGTTACGTCAACGGTTGCCACAAGACTGTCTTTAACGTTCATAACTCTTACGCCACGCGTCGTTCTACCGATTTTGGAAATAGTATCCGCGTGCATACGGATAATCGTACCACCCGTCGTGATAATCATAATGTCGTCTTCGTCACTTACGAGTTTCATATTGACCAAATCGCCCGTCTTTTCGTTGAACACGCCCGCTTTAATACCTTTACCGCCACGGTTTTGCAAACGGTAATCTTCTACGGAAGAACGCTTACCGTAACCGAACGACGTGAGCGTGAACAAATCTTTGTTCTTATCAATTACGAGCATATCGACGAGCACGTCGTCTTTAGAAAGGTTAATCGCGCGAACGCCCTGCGTACCACGACCGGTAGGACGAACGTCCGTTTCCGCAAAGCGGATACATTTACCTTCGTGAGAAGCTACGATAAGTTCGTCTTCGCCCGTCGTGAAGTGTACGGCAATCAAATCGTCTTCGTCTTGGAGCTTAATCGCAATCTTACCGTTCTTAGGGATACGCTTAAATTCGTCCGTCGAAGTCTTTTTAATCAAACCGCGTTTGGTCGCCATAATAAGGTATCCGTTACCGTCTTCTTTTACAGGCAATACCGTTTGCACCTTTTCGCCTGCGTCAAGCTGAATAATATTGACGACGGCTCTACCCCTTGCCGTTCTATTCGCTTCGGGAATTTCGTAACCCTTTACAGAATACACCTTACCTTTAGACGAGAAAAGCAAAATCGGGTCGTGCGTGGAGCAAACGAACATCTTTTCAACGTAGTCCTCGTCTTTAGGTCTATGCGCCGTAATACCGCGACCGCCTCTGCCTTGCGCTCTATATTCCGCAACGGGCAAACGCTTGATATAACCCGAATGAGTAAGCGAGATAACGACGTCTTCTCTATCAATCAAGTCTTCGTCTTCGATATTGCCGTAATCCACGGAAATTTCCGTCTTTCTCGGCGAAGGATATTTATTCTTGATTTCCGTCAAATCGTTCTTAATAATCGCCATTACGCGCCATTCGTTCGCAAGAATATCCTTCAAATCGATAATCGTTGCGCGGAGCGCGTTAAGTTCCTCGTTGAGTTTTTCAACTTCTAAGGAAGTCAATCTTTGCAAACGCATTTCCAAAATAGCGTTCGCTTGCTTTTCGTCCAATACGAACGCCGAAGTCAAGCCTTCGATAGCGTTGTACTTGTCTTTGGATTCTTTAATAATGCGTACGACTTCGTCAATATTCGCAAGCGCCAAAACCAAACCGGCAATCAAATGCGCACGTTCTTCCGTCTTGTCGAGTTCGAATTTGGTACGACGAACGATAACTTCCTTTTGGTGTTCAAGGTAATGATACAATACTTCGCGAAGGTTGAGCGTTTTAGGTTCGGTACCGTTCTCAACGAGCGCAAGCAAGATAATACCGTCGGAAATTTGGAGTTTGGTCTTTTTGTAAAGGGTATTCAACACGACTTGCGCGTTGGCGTCCTTTTTACATTCGATAACGATTCTAAGCCCGTCGCGGTCGGATTCGTCGCGAATATCGGAGATACCTTCCAATCGCTTATCGCGTACCATGTCTGCAATCGTTTTGATAAGCATCGCTTTATTGACTTGGTAAGGGATTTCCGTAACGACGATACGGGAACGGATATTCGCGCCCGAACCGTATTCTTCAATTTCGCATTTGGAACGGATAACCAAGCTACCTTGCCCCGTTCTATACGCGTTTCTAATCCCGCTTCTACCCATTAAGATACCGCCCGTAGGGAAATCGGGCGCGGGAATATATTCCATCAATTCGTCTACGGTGATTTCGGGATTGTCAATCATCGCAATCGTACCGTCGATAACTTCCGCAAGGTTGTGGGGCGGGATATTCGTCGCCATACCGACCGCAATACCGTCCGCGCCGTTTACGAGCAAGTTAGGATATCTTGCAGGGAGTACGGTGGGCTCTTCTTCGCTACCGTCGAAGTTGGGAATAAAATCTACCGTTTTCTTATCAAGGTCTTTGAGCATTTCGGAGGCAAGCTTGGTAAGTCTTGCTTCCGTATAACGCATTGCAGCCGCAGGGTCGCCGTCCACCGAACCGAAGTTACCGTGTCCGTCAACGAGCGGAAAACTAATGGTAAAATCTTGCGCAAGTCTTACGAGCGCGTCGTAAACGGAACTGTCGCCGTGGGGGTGATATTTACCCATACAGTCACCGACGATACGGGCGCACTTTCTAAACGCCTTGTCGTTATACAGCCCCATTTCGTGCATAGAGAACAAAATTCTTCTATGAACGGGTTTCAACCCGTCGCGAACGTCGGGAATTGCGCGCGATTTATTAACCGCCATCGCGTAGGCAATGAACGAGCGCTTTAATTCTTCATCTACTTCGACGTCCAATAATTTGGTCATCGCAAGCGTTTTCTTAAATTCCTCGGTCAATTCAGGGCTTGTTTCTCTTTTAGCCATTTTTTACTCCTTATCTTGCAACGTCCCGTTGCATCTAGTCTTTCTATCTTTCGTTACTAAAAACGTGTTACTACCTATCGTCCAAATTAACTCGCGCTTAAATATTAAACGCTTATTAAACGTCTAAATCGGTTGCCAAAGCAGCGTTCTCTTCAATAAACTTTCTACGAAGTTCGGGATTTTCACCCATAAGCATCGTGAACATTTGGTCCGCTTCCGCCGCGTCTTGCATCGTTACTCTTACGAGCGTTCTCGTCGCAGGGTTCATCGTCGTGTCCCAAAGCTGTTCTTTACTCATTTCGCCAAGCCCTTTATAGCGTTGATATTCGACTTTACCGGGCGCGTTTCTATCGTATTCGATTTTTTCTTCTTCGGAGTACAAGTAATCTACGTTGCCCTTGCAAGTCGCCTTATAAAGGGGCGGTTTCGCCGCGTACACGTGCCCGTGCTCAATCAAAGGACGCATAAAGCGGAACAAGAACGTGTAGAGCAAAATACGGATATGCGCGCCGTCAACGTCGGCATCGGTCATCGAAATAATTCTATCGTATCTTAATTTACTTTCGTCGAAATCGTCCAAAATACCGCAACCGAACGCCGTAATCATCGACTTGATTTCTTCGTTTTCCAATACTCTGTTCAATCTTACTTTTTCAACGTTCAAAATCTTACCACGAAGGGGCAAAATCGCTTGGAACCGTCTATCTCTACCTTGCTTTGCAGTACCGCCTGCGGAGTCCCCTTCGACGATATAAATTTCACAAAGCTCGCTACGTCTATCCGAGCAGTCGGCGAGTTTACCGGGCAAGGTCGTACTTTCCAAAATCCCCTTTCTTCTCGTCAATTCTCTAGCGCTACGCGCCGCGTCACGCGCCTTTTGCGCCGTAATACAACGCAAAACGAGTTCGCGCGTTACGGACGGGTTTTCTTCCAAGAACGTACTCATGTGTTCGGAAACGCACTTATTTACGAACGTTCTAATCGTCGAATTGTTAAGCTTGTCCTTCGTCTGCGATTCGAACTGCGCGTTGATGAGTTTGACGGAAACGACCGCCGTAATACCTTCACGTACGTCTTCGCCCGTAAGTTTGTCGTTGTCTTTTAAAATATTCAGCTTTCTACCGGCGTCGTTGATAACCTTGGTAAGCGCCATCTTCAACCCTTCCACGTGCGTACCGCCGTCGATGGTGTTGACGTTGTTCGCGTAGCTGTAAATTACTTCGTTATAGCTTTCGTTATATTGAATAGCGACTTCGCAAACGGTATCCCCGTCCGTTTCTTCAAAATATACGGGGTTGGGGAACAACAACTCGTCGCGGTTTTTATTGAGCTCTTCCACGAACGAACGAATACCGCCTTCGTAGCAGAAGGAGTCCTTTCTTTCTTCGCCGGGACGGGTATCTTCAAGCGTAATTCTCAAACCTTTGTTCAAGTACGCAAGCTCACGCAAACGCCCCTTTAAGGTATCGTAATTAAAGATAATCGTTTCGAAAATCTCGCTATCGGGCTGAAAAGTAACTTTCGTACCCGTTCTATCGGTATCGCCGACGATTTGTACGCTACGTTGAGGCACGCCGCGGTTATAAATTTGCTTATACACGTGTCCGTTTTGGCAAACTTCCGCTTCCAACCATTCGGACAACGCGTTTACCGCTTTAACGCCTACGCCGTGCAAACCGCTCGAAACTTTATACCCCGAATCACCGCCGAACTTACCGCCCGCGTTGACTTTCGTGAACACGACTTCAAGCGTGGAAATCCCTTCCTTCGGGTGAATATCCGTCGGAATACCGCGTCCGTTATCCTGAACGGTACAGCTACCGTCGGGATTGAGCGTAACTTCGATATGCGTACAATAACCCGCCAACGCCTCGTCGATGGAGTTATCGACGACTTCGTGCACGAGATGATGCAAACCTTTCGCGTCCGTCGATGAAATATACATACCGGGACGTTTTCTGATGTGTTCTAGACCGTCTAAAACCTGTATCTGCTCGGCGCCGTATTCGCCCTCTACCTTTTCCGCCATTCTCTTTCTCCTACTTTTCCGCTTCTCTTTTTTATAAAAAAGAGAAATCGGTTATTTTACTCCCCTATTATACCATAAAGCAAATTTTTTTTCAAGTACTAAAAGCCCTTTTTTTAATATTTTTTACTAAAATCGCCTCAAAAAGCGTTATTTGCCCCGAAATCACGCAAAACTTTGTTTCGCGATTATTTACTTGTCAATAAAATAAGCGACGATTTTAGCCTAAAATTAATTCGTTTCGTTCAAACTTTTTTTACTTTTACTATTGACAAACGGAAAAACGTATGATATAATCACCTTACAAAATATTTAGGAGGCTCTTTATGAGAAAATTCACAAAAACTCTTATGATAACTTTAACGGCTCTTTGTTTATCGGTATGTTTCTTATTTGCCGGTTGTTCTAAACAAGTCGGTACTTACGTCGGCACAACGCTCATCTCCAAAACGTCTATCGAACTTAAATTAAAAGCGAACGATGAATTTGAAATGACCATTGGCGACACAACAAAAACCGGCGAATGGAAAGTTAGCGAAGAAGAGGAAAACGTCATCATTCTTGTTATCGGTGGCAATGACGCAGGTAAAGCTACGTACGACGAAGAAAATAAAACGCTTACAATTAACGGGCTTGCGGACTTGGCATTGGCTGGCGCAAACGGCGCAACTCTCACTAAAAAATAAAAACTAAACAACAAATAAAAAATCCGAAGATTTTCAAAAATCTTCGGATTTTTTGATATGTATTTATATTAACTTTCATAACCGACCAATAAACCGCCGTTTTCCGCATAGAAACTGCAAAGTCCGCGCAAAGGATAAATTTCAACGTCCAAATTTTGATATTCGGTTTCAAGAAGTCTTTTAAACGCCTGCGCAAGCGATACGTTACGACAATGCCCAATGCGAATCTTTCCACCTTTATAACCGCGTACTTTTATCGTTTCCAAAATTTTATTCAACGTACCGTTATCCCCACGGCTTTTCGCGACTTGTTCAAGCGTACCTTGCGCGCTCGCAACGCCGATAAAACGAAGCCCTAAAATCCCTGCGATTTTTGCCATAAACCCGCTAACGCGTCCGTTGTTTTTTAAATTTTTCAATGATTGGAGCATAAAGCAAAGCCCCGTTCTTTTTTGGTATTCGGCAATTTTTTCGCAAATCGATTGATAATCTTCGCCGGCTAAAATAAGTTCTTGTAACTTCTCTAAAATAAGCTTCATTTCAGGCCCCGTCGAAAGGGAATCCACTACGCAAACCTTTCTATCGGGATATTTTTCTTCGTATTCTTTTTTGGCGAGCAACGCCGCGTTACAGCTCCCCGAAAGTCCCGAAGTAATCGTTACGCAAAAGACGTATTTTTTATCGTCAAATCTTTCCAACCAATCGTATTCGGACGGGCAAGACGTAGTCACTTTATCGTCGTTTTTATCTAAATCGTCAATCATTTTCTCGACGTCAAGATTGCAATCGTCCACGTATTCGCCCACTTTTGAAATCATCTTCAAAGGCGCAACCGCAAACGGCATATCTCCCATACTAAGTACGTCCGCCGCCGAATCGGCAACGATTTTTACTTCCTTTAAATTCATAATAAAACACTCCTTTTTTGCACGGACTACGCGAAAAACGTACCCCCACGAAAAAGGAGCAATTTTTTATTTTTAGCGTAACACGTTAAATTTTTTTACGCGCAAAGCGTCGAATTTTAGCTCTACGCGATAAATACCGTCTTCGTAAACGACTTCCATTTCGGGCGTACTTTTCAGCTCGAAATATTCGTTTAATTTCGTCGCCACGTCTTTTAAGACGAGCGCCTTACAGCCGTCGCTAACGACTGCTTTATCCGTTTGTATGACGTTTTTTACCCGTTCGAACGTATCTAAAGTCAATTTCATATCTTATAACCCCCTTTTTAAAAACCGACGGAGCCCGCCAATCGCGCCCGTATACCGTTTCGTAACGTTATACGTTCGCCGTTTGCCCGTTAAAAGGTTAAAGGCAAGTATTTTAAAGGGTTTTTTATCTTCGGATAATTGATTGAGATACAACTGTTTGTCTTCGGGCAAAACGCCAAGCAAAGGAATTTTTAACACCCCTTCCATTTCACTTAAACTCAAACATTCGCCCGAAACGAGCAAATCCCCCCGTAACATATTTACGATAAAAGAGATTTGTTGAAGTTCGTAGCTTTTGAGAATAGTTACGACTTTATCCGCGTCGCGAAGAGCGGGCAAGTGCGCCGTCGTAACGACGATTGCTTCGTCGGCGGTCGCCACCGCGCGATGAAACCCTTCGTCTATGCCTGCAGGACAATCGATTAAAATGTAATCGTATTTGTCCGAAAGTCCGTCTAAAACGAGCTTAAACGACTGAGGCGAGATATACCTTTCCGGCGCGGAACGGCTAGCAAGTAAGTAGAAATTCGGGTAATCGGGATGTCTTACAAGCGCTTGACTCGCTCGACATCTACCTTCTATCACGTCTACGATATCGTAAACGACGAGATTTTCCACTCCGCAAGCGACGTCGGCGTTATTCAAACCGAAATCGGCGTCGCAAATAATCACTCTCTCGCCTTTCAACGAAAGAGCTACCCCAAGATTGACGGCAACGGTAGTTTTTCCCACTCCGCCTTTACCCGACGTAACGACGATTTTTCTTGCCATATTCCCAACCCTCCTATAGGCTAATTTTCGCAAAGAAAATTATACTATAAAAGGCAAGGTTTATCCTGTCAAATGAGAAAGATTTACGGGGTTTTTTGTCAAAACGAAATTTTACGGTATTTAAAAAATCAACGTTTTAACGGTTACGTTTGCAAAGTTCTGCGCAAACTTCGGAAAGCTTCACGCCACGCGACGACAACAATACCATCATATGGTAAAGGAAATCGGACGCTTCGTCAACGATATCCGCTTTCGCATCGTTCTTCGCCGCAATCACAAGCTCAACCGCTTCCTCGCCCACTTTCTTTGCGATTTTATCCACACCGCGAGCGAGCAAAAAACTCGTATAAGAATCTTCTTCGGGATTGTTCTTGTTTTGTTCGATAATCCGTTGCAAACGCCCAAGCATTACCCCGCCCACTTGGTTATAAGTACCTTTCATTTGCGCCTCAAAACGGCTAAATTCGGATTTTTCGGGATTTGCATAGCCTTTTTGCGCTACTTTCAAAAGCAAAGCGTCGTTATCCGAGTCAAGGAAAGCGGTAACTACTTTTTGGGTATTCCCGTCTATTTCCCCGAACTTGAAAAGCTCCTTACGAGAACGACTATAATAATGCGCGTAACCCGTTTCAAAGGTCTTTGTAACCGCCTCCGCGTTCATATACGCAAGCATCAAAACTTCGCCGCTTTCGTAATCTTGAGCGATTACGGGAATTAAGCCGTTTTCCTTGAAAACGCATTGTTCTTCGTTCGCTTTTTTAAGCTTGCTTTCATCCGTTTTCTTGGCTTTGGTTGGTGTTTTACGTTTCACAGCATTCATAGAACTACCTCCTCGCCGACCGACGCAAACGGTCTTATCGGCGTTTATTATAAATTATTTTTCTCGATTCGTCAACACGAATCAAATTGTTTTCACTCCACCCTTATTTCTTACTCTCTACTCTCGTATTTCCCAACTCTACTCTCGGTAGAGTTCTTTGTTTTAAAGGGTTTTACGATATTCTTAAAAGATTTTAATTTAATACGACGTCTTTTAAAGAATTGTATTTTTTCATCGCTACTTCGCGGATTTCTTCCGTATCAAACCTACCTTCAAGCGTTTCATCGGCGAGTTTTTTTGCCGTAAAAATAATACTCGTAGGATAACGCAAGTTTTTAATTTCCGACAAAACTTTGCCCGATTGACGAGTTCCGAAGAAATCTCCGCCACCACGCATTTCAAGGTCTTTTTCAGCTATTTCAAAGCCGTCCGAACTGTTTTTCAAAGTCGTCAAACGTTCGATTGCCGTTTGACTTTCCGAGCCCATCAACAAAAAGCAATAGCTCTTTTCATCGCCCCTGCCGACCCGTCCGCGAAGCTGATGGAGTTGAGAAAGCCCGAACCGTTCGGCGTTATAGATAATCATTATCGTTGCGTTGGGTACGTCCACGCCGACTTCGATAACGGTCGTCGAAACCAAGCAATCGTATTCGCGGTTTTTAAACGCCTGCATTATTTCGGTTTTTTCCTTGTCTTTCATCTTACCGTGCAATAACGCAAACCGAACGGTGGGGAGTTTGGCTTTTAAGGTATCGTAAAGCTCTTTCACGCTCATTATCGTACCTTCTTCGTCGTCTTCGATTTTCGCGCAAACAAAATACGCTTGACGCCCCCTTTCCACTTCCGCTTTCACGTACCCGTACATTCTGTCGTACATATTCTCGGGTACGATACTCGTGCCGACTTCTTTTCGCTCCTTGGGTTTATCTTTAATGGTCGTAATATCCAAATCGCCGTAGAAAATCAACGACAGGGTACGGGGAATAGGGGTCGCGCTCATAACGAGCGTATCCGTACCCGCGCCCTTTTCAGCTAACGCGTTGCGTTGCGCTACGCCGAAACGGTGTTGCTCGTCGCAAACGATAAAGGCAAGGTCGGGAATTTCCACGTCGTTTTGAATAATCGCGTGCGTACCGCAAACGATATCGATTTCCCCGTTTTTGATTTTTGCTTTGATTTCCCGTTTCTCTTTCGCCGAAGTCGAACCGGATAAAAAGGCTACGCCGTACTCGGGGAAATACTTTTTAATCAAATGATAATTTTGCTCCGCAAGAACTTCGGTTGGAGATAAATACGCCGATTTAAGTCCGCTTTTTACCGCCATAAAAATTCCGCATAACGCCACGGCGGTCTTACCGCTACCTACGTCGCCTTGCAATAATCTATTCATTCTCGTGGGCGATTGTAAATTCTCGTAAATTTCGTTCACCGCCCGTTTTTGCCCGTCCGTAAACTCAAAACCGAACCGTTTGGAAAATTCTCTTACGTCCGTCGCCGTCGCAGAATAGTTATGCGTTCTGGGGTCTTCTTTACCGCCTTTAATGAGTTTAAACGCGGAAATTAATACGAAATATTCTTCCAACGCAACCCGTTCGGACGCTTCGGCAACCCTATCCATATCCGTCGGCGCGTGCACGTCGAAATACGCGCGAGCCAAGGACGGAAGATTGTATTTTTTGATTAGTTCGGGTGGAATTACGCTGTCTATTTTTACTTTTTTTAACGCTTCCAACACCGCTTTCCGAACGACCGCTTGACCAATTTTTCCCTTCAAAGAATAGACGGGTACGATACCACGAAGCCGATAATTTTTATCCAATGGCTCAAACGACGGATTGGTAAGTGTGGGCATACCGTATTTATTGCTTACCCGACCGTAAAAAAGATATTCGCCAAGCTTTAAAGATTTTGCAACGTAGGGTTGATTGAACCATACGACGGTAAACGGATACCCGTCTTGCGTGCAATTCGCTTTCACAACTTTTAACGGACTTCCGTAATTGACGGGAAATATACGCGTTACTTCGCATTTTACGAGCACCATATCGTTATTATACGCCGTAGCAAGCGACGCGCGTTCGGTTAAATCGAGATAGGCGCGCGGATAGTATCGGATTAAATCTTCCGCGTCAAAAATTCCAAGTTTATTAAATTCTTTGACGCGCTTTTCTCCAACCGCGCGTATCAACGATAAATCCATATTGAAACCTCACGTTTCATCGAGTCTTTCTATCTTTCTTTTGCGGTTTGGTTGTTCGTACCCGTAACCGACCAAATCATTGCTTGGCGTTAGATACGAGCAGTTCAAGGAGCAACGCGGATTCCCGACGGGAGTTTACTAATTGGTAAACGAGCAAGGGAAACGCAAGTTGCGACGAAGAAATGCGAAGTATATAACCGCCAAGCCTGTCGTTTAATCGGAGAACCGAGCAAGACAAGGCGCGTTGAGTACGCCGACGGGAGTTTACTTAGCGTAAACGAGCAAGGCGCACGGAAACGCAACGCAGTATTGCGACGGTTATACGATTAAACATATAAAAGGGCGGAATGAAACGCCTACTCCGCTCCTTCCGCCACAATTACTTTATTATTATGTTGTAAATAAGACTGAATTATACTTTACGTTTATTGATTATTCTAAAGAAATGACGTAATAATAAACGGGTTGACCACCGCTGTGGAAATCAACGTCACAGTCGGGATATTGTTCCGCAATCTTTTCGCAAAGTTCTTGCGCGTCTTCCGCCTTTACGTCCTCGCCGTAGTAAAGCGTGATGACTTGGTGGAAGTCTTCTTTCATTTTCGCAATCAATTTCAAGGTCGTTTCTTCAGGCGTCGAAGATTTTGCTAAAATCTTCTTATCGTCCAAACCGATAATATCCCCTTCCTTGATGCTAAATCTATTTAAAGTCGTCGTACGAACGGCGTGCGTTACTTGTCCTGCCTTAACGTTATCGAGCGCGTGAATCATATTCGTCTTGTTTTCTTCCGCGTTCGTTTCGGGGTTAAATTCAAGCGCAGCCGCAAAACCTTGCGGTACGTTCTTGGTAGGAATAACGTGCAACGTACGGTTTTGAACGAGTTTTTTCGCTTGTTCCGCCGCAAGAATGATGTTCTTGTTGTTGGGGAATACGAAAATGTGTTCCGCGTTAATTTTTTGCGCCGCCGTCGCAATATCGTCCGCCGAAGGGTTCATCGTTTGACCGCCTTCGATTACGCGGTCTACGAACAAATCTTTGAAAATATCCGCAAGCCCAGACCCTGCGCAAATCGCAAGCATACCCATTTCTTTCTTTTCCGCTTCGAGTTTCGCGCGAAGTTGACGGTTTTGCTCAAGCATATTTTCAATCTTCGGTCTATCAAGCTCGCCAAGTTCCAAAGCGTACGTGAGCGCCTTGCCCGGTTGATTGGTATGGACGTGCACTTTTACCATTTCCAAATCCCCGATACAAATAACGCTGTCGCCCAAATTCATTAAGCGTTCGCGAAGTCTGTCGATGTCCGAAAGGGTCGTGCTCTTTTTAAGGTTAATAATGAAAAATTCGGTACAATAAGCGAATTCGATTTCGCCCAAGTCCATATTGATAATATCCGAATTATCGCCAAAATCTTCTTGCGGTTCGGCTTGCGCTTCCATCAACGTCGCGGTGTTGACTTCTTCTCCCGTCAACGCGGAAGCAAAACCTTTAAAGATAGTCATAAGCCCGACGCCACCGCTATCGACAACGCCTGCTTTTTTAAGTACGGGCAAAAGTTCGGGCGTTAAAGCCAACGCTCTTTCGCCTTCTTGAATAACCGCGTCGAAAAATTCTTCAAAGTTTTTCTTTCTTGAACAACTCTTCGTCGCGTATTCGCTCATCATACGAATAACGGTAAGAATCGTACCTTCCTTAGGCACGGATACCGCGCCGTAAGCAACTTTCGTACCGGCTTCGAGCGCCTTGATGAAAGTTTTGATATCGACTTCTTTTTGGCATTCGCGAACGACGGAACAAATACCCCTTAAAATTTGGGATAAGATAACGCCGGAATTACCGCGCGCGCCACGCAAAGCACCTTTGGAAACGCTATCGCAAACTTCTACGAACGCGTTGGATTGACAAGCCGTCAACTCCTTAACGGAAGACTGCATCGTCAAAGACATATTCGTACCGGTATCCCCGTCGGGAACGGGGAAAACGTTTAGCGCGTCAACTTTAGCGCGGTTTTGTTCAAGTAGTTTTGCGCCGACAAGAACCATTTTTCTAAATTCGGTGCAGTTTATCGTTTTATGCATTACTAATACTCCTAAATGGGGGCAGAATGTCGCCTACAAGCGAAAAAGCGAAAAATATTTATTGTATGCGTACGGGCGCACGCCTACGCGCGCAGAAACCCTTCGCAGGTATTTACAATTTAACCCCAATGACGTTGACGTTAATGGTATCTACAATCATACCCGTAAATCTTTCGACTTTGTACTTAACCGCTTCCTTTAAGGACTCGGCAACCGCGTTAATAGAAACGCCGTACTTGACGATAACGTAAACGTCGATATAAATTCTGTTACCGGACGTCGTAACTTTAATCCCACGTCCGCCGTTGTCTTTTTTCAAAAGTTCGGACAAACTGTCGGTAAAACGACGCGAAACCATACCCACGATGCCATAACTTTCCATCGCAGTATGAGAGGCGACCTTAGCAATCGCAAGGTCAGATATGGAAATTTTTCCGTAAGCGTTATTCGTATTAACTGACATAATTTTCACTCCAACTTCTTACCTATTATACGATATTTTATAAGGAAAGGCAAGTGATTTTCAAAAAAAATCAGATTTTTTTTATTTTTTTGTTTTTTCCAGCTCGTTTTTAATTGCTTTTTTATTAAATTGATGATATAGTATTTATGCTCGTTTTGACAAAGCAATATATTCTTAAGCAAAACGGGTAATACGAACACGATAAAATAATCTCAATCGGAGGTGTCATATGTCTAGAGTATGCAATATCTGCGGTAAAGGTCAAGCGTCTGGTAACAACGTAAGCCACTCCAACCGCAAAACGAGAAGAACGTTCAAAGTAAACGTACAAAAAGTTTCCTACGTTGATAACGGTAAAGAAACGACCGGTTACGTTTGCGCAAGATGCCTGAAGAAAACTGAACGCGCTTAACGCCCTACTTAATGCGTAGGCGTTTTGCCTGCGACAAGAACAACGAAACTCAGGCTGTCCCGACTCTCGGGACAGTCGTTTTTTCGTATATAAAAGCATTTAATCCCCGTTGCCTTTTCAAAAAGCAACGGGGATTTTATTATAAATCTCTACCAACTAATTCGTCTAACGTAATTCCGTAAAAATCAGCTAATTTTATACAAAAATCTATATTCGGCATTACTAAATTTCTTTCCCACCGCGATAAATTTTGGTTAGATATTCCCGTCCTTTTTTCAAGCTCTATCAAACTCAATCCATTCGCTATTCTATGATTTTTTAATTCTTCACCAATCGTCATTTTCACACCTTTTAGTTTCTTTTTTATAATTTTACAACAAATTTGTTGAAAATGCTTGACTTCAACATATTTGTTGATTATAATATCTAATAGTAAACATATCAAAGGAGAATAAAATTTATGAAATCAAAATACGTTTCGCCCGTTTTGCAAATGTTTTTAGAAGGACGCGGAACAATCGATTCGATAGGCGTTATACCCAAAAGCTACCGACCGAAAGAGTCCAAGTATAGCGAGTTAGAAAATTTCTTTCAAGAGAAATACAAAAATTTTCCGAAATTAATGAAATTACACAATGAAATCATTACGGAACTTAGTGGGGATATATCGGCGGAATCCGATTATTTTTACGTACAAGGATTCCGATTCGGCGTTTTATTGGGGCTTGATATTGCGGGTTTTATTAAAGAAGAGTAATTAAAAATACGACCGCCTTGTTTTTCAACAAGGCGGTTGCTCTTATTTTTCGGCGATTACTTCCACTTCCACTTTTACTCCCTTAGGCAGGTCTTTTACCGCCACGCAACTACGCGCAGGTTTGCCTGTAAAATATTTCGCGTAAACGGCGTTAAACGCCGTAAAATCGGAAATATCCGCAAGGAAACAAGTCGTTTTCACCGCGTTTTGATAGCTTACGCCGACGGCGGATAATACCGCGCCGAGATTTTTCATAACTTGCTCGGTTTGTTCTTCGATACCGCCCGATACGATTTCGTTCGTTTCGGGGTCGATAGGAATTTGCCCCGAAATAAAAATAAGATTACCGCTAACGACGGCTTGCGAATACGGTCCGATTGCCGACGGCGCGTTTTTCGTTGAAATTATTTCCATTTTTTTCTTACTCCTATTTTTAAAAGTTTTTATCTTGCGACTAATGGTCGCCCTACGCCTATCGGCGAAAAGAAGAAATTAAATATTTTTTAAGTCCGCTTTTTGCAGGCGTTGTCCGTTAAAGCTGTGCTTGGCGTTAGATACGAGCAGTTCAAGGCGTATTGATTATCGTTAAAACGCGGAGAACCGAGCAAGACAAGGAGAGCGAGCATTTTTGTAGGGAGCGTACTAAATCGTACGCGACCAAAAAAACGCGGAGCTCGACGAAGTATTGCGCCGGTTATACGCGTTTAGTTAAATTTAGATTGGATTAGTTTAGATTAACTTAAAGCCATATCCAGTAAGCGCGCGCTTAATTTGTTCTATATGCTCGTAATTTTTCGTTTCAAGGATAATACGTAGATAACAACCGTTTACGTCCGAGCCTTCGTTTGCGCGTTCGTGATGGACGGAAGTTACGTTACCGCCTAAATCCGCAATAATTCTGGACACGTCTTTTAATTGACCGGGCTTATCCATAAGTTCGATGGTGAGCTGACAGTTTCTACCCGACATTAAAAGACCGCGTTTGATGACTCTTGAAAGAATGGTTACGTCAATATTACCGCCTGAAAGGATACAAACGACTTTTTTGCCTTCAAGGTTGAATTTCTTGAACATAGCCCCTGCAACCGCAACAGCGCCCGCGCCTTCGGTTACGAGCTTATGTTGTTCCATCAACGCCAAAATCGCCGCGGAAATTTCGTCGTCGGTTACCGTCGCGATTTCGTCCACGTATTTTTTGCAAAGTTCATACGTTAAATCGCCCGGTTTTTTCACGGCTATCCCGTCCGCAATCGTCGAAACGGCGGTAAGCTCTTCCACTTGCCCGTCGTCAATCGATTTTTTCATACTCGGCGCGCCAACCGCTTGTACGCCGTACACTTTAACGTTCGGATTTAAAGTTTTAACGGTATAGGCTATCCCTGAGATAAGTCCGCCACCGCCAATAGGTACGATAACGGCGTCCAAATCGGGAATTTGTTCGATAAGCTCTAAACCAATCGTGCCCTGCCCTGCAATTACGTCTTCATCGTTAAAAGGGTGGATAAAGGTATAGCCTTTTTCCGATTGAAGTTCCAACGCTTTTTGATAGGCGTCGTCGTACACGCCGTCGACTAAACACACTTCAGCGCCATAACTTTTGGTTGCTTCGACTTTGGAAATAGGTGCGCCGTCGGGCAAGCAAATGACCGCTTTTATATCGTTCTTTTTCGCCGCGAGCGCAACGCCTTGCGCGTGGTTGCCAGCCGAACAAGCCACCACCCCTTTCGCTTTTTCTTCCGCCGAAAGATTGCTCATTTTATAATACGCGCCACGGATTTTGAACGAGCCGGTCGTTTGTAAATTTTCCGTTTTTAAGTATAAATTTACGCCGTTCGCGAGCTTGGGCGCGTAAATAACGTCCGTTTTTCGAACTACGTTTTTTAGCGCGTAATTCGCGCGATATACGTTATCTAAAGTCAACATATTTTTCCCTTCTTATCAAAGATTTTCAATAATTTTCTCCGTCATTTCCGTCGTGGAAAGCGGGGTTGTCGTTCGAGCCAAATCAAACGTCCTAAAGCCCTGTTCAAGCGTCTTATCGACTGCGTTCAATATCGCGTCGCTTTCCTTTTTCAAATCAAACGAATAGAGCAACATCATCGCGCAAGAAAGTATGGTCGCAATCGGATTCGCCTTGTTTTGTCCTGCAATATCGGGCGCCGAGCCGTGAATCGGCTCGTACAAACCGCGTTTGGTATCGCCGAGCGACGCCGACGGCAACATACCGATAGAGCCCGTGATTTGCGACGCCTCGTCCGATAAAATATCCCCAAACATATTGCTCGTTACGATAACGTCGAATTGCGCTGGATTTTTAACGAGTTGCATCGCCGCATTATCGACGAGCATATCCGATACTTCCACGTCCGGATAGTCTTTTGCGATTTCTTTTACGATTTTACGCCAAAGGCGAGAAGTTTCCAAAACGTTCGCTTTGTCGATACTCGTCAGTTTTTTATTGCGTTTTCTCGCCGTTTCAAACGCGACGCGCGCAATTCTTTCAATTTCCATACGGCTATACGCTTCCGTGTCGAAGGCTTCTTCGCCGTATTTCCCGTCGCGATACCCACGCTCGCCGAAATAAATTCCGCCCGTAAGCTCGCGGACAATCATTATATCAAATCCGTTTTCGACGATTTCCGCTTTCAACGGACATTCGTCTTTCAAAGCAGGATAGAGTTTCGCAGGACGGAGATTGGTAAATAAGCCCATCGCCGAACGAATCCCCAAAAGCGCCTTTTCGGGTCGAACGTTTCCGCCGAGATTATCCCATTTCGGACCACCCACCGCGCCGAGCAAAACGCTGTCCGCGCTCAAGCAACCGTCAACAGTTTCTTTAGGCAAAGGCTCTCCGACTTTGTCAATCGCAATACCGCCGATTAAATAGGATTTAAACTCAAATTCGTGATTAAACTTTTTCCCAACCGCGCGCAATACTTCAACCGCGCTCTCTACGATTTCAGGGCCGATACCGTCCCCTTTTAATAAAGCGATGGTATAGTTCATTTTATTTCAACGCTCCTTTTTTAATCGATTCGACGAGTCCGCCGTTCGCAATAATTTTTTGAATAAATTCAGGGAAAGGCGTTACGGAAAATTGCTTGCCCGTCGTAAGATTATAAATAACGCCTGACGTTAAGTCCGCTTTGATTTCGTCGCCGTCCACAATCCCGTCCACCACTTCGTCGCTCTCGACGATAGCAAGTCCGATATTGATAGAATTTCTGTAAAAAATCCGCGCAAAACTTCTTGCGATTACGAGCGATATTCCGCTTTCCTTAATCGCAATCGGCGCGTGTTCCCGCGAAGAACCGCAACCGAAATTGTAGCCGGCTACAATCATATCCCCCGTTTTCACTTTTCCTTTAAAGTCCTTGTCTATGTCTTCCATACAATGGGAGGCAAGTTCTTTTTTGTCAATCGTATTCAAATATCTCGCCGGAATAATAACGTCCGTATCGACGTTATCCCCGTATTTAATCGCTTTACCTTGAAAATCCATACCTTTTCCCCTTAACCCATTATTTCGTTCGGGTCCGCTATCTTACCCATAATCGCGCTCGCCGCCGCCACTGCAGGGCTTGCAAGATATACTTCGCTCTTCACGTCGCCCATTCTGCCGACGAAGTTTCTATTCGTCGTCGCGACCGCTCTCTCGCCTGCCGCTAAAATACCCATATGCCCGCCCAAACACGGTCCGCAAGTGGGCGTTGATACTACGCAACCCGATTCGATAAACGTTTTCAACACTCCGCTTTCAAGCGCCTGTAAATAGATATCCTGCGTAGCAGGAATAACGATTGCGCGAACGTTTTTCGCTATTTTCTTGCCCTTTAAAATACTCGACGCTTCTTCTAAATCCTTATAAAATCCGTTGGTACAAGACCCGATTACGACTTGGTCGATTTTAATATCCCCGATTTGGTCGAAAGTTTTGGTGTTTTCGGGTAAATGCGGGAAGGCTACCGTCGATTTAATTTGAGATAAATCAATTTCGTACGTTTCGTCGTACACGGCGTCCGCGTCCGCTTTATAGACGGTATAAGGTTTATCGGTACGGGATTTGACGTATTCTTCCGTTTGTTCGTCCACTTCGAAAATACCGTTCTTTGCGCCCGCTTCTATCGCCATATTTGAAATGGTCAATCTATCGAATATGGATAAAGAACGCACGCCTTCGCCTACGAATTCCATTGATTTATAGAGCGCTCCGTCCACGCCGATTTTGCCGATGATATGTAAAATGACGTCTTTGCCCGAAACGTATTTATTGAGTTTGCCTTTAAGTACGAATTTAATCGCGGACGGCACTTTAAACCACGCTTTGCCCGTCGCCATTGCGCACGCCATATCCGTCGAGCCCGACCCCGTCGAAAACGCGCCGAGCGCGCCGTAAGTACAGGTATGCGAGTCCGCGCCAATTACGACGTCCCCACAAACGACCAAGCCTTTTTCAGGTAAAAGCGCGTGTTCTATGCCCATACGCCCAACGTCGAAAAAGTTGACTACTCCTTTATCTTCGCAAAAGTCCCTGCACATTTTACATTGAACGGCGGCTTTGATGTCTTTATTGGGTGCGAAATGGTCCATTACCATCGTAACTTTTTGTTTGTCGAACACTTCTTCCGCGCCAATTTTTTCAAATTCGCGAATCGCGACGGGGGACGTGATGTCGTTGCCAAGCACTCTATCTACGTTGACCCAAATTAATTGCCCCGATTCTACTACTTCCAATCCTGCGTGTTTCGCAAGGATTTTTTGCGTCATTGTCATACCCATTTGTTTTTTTGTCCTTTTTGATTGTTAGTTAAAAGTCGCCCTACGCCAAACGGCGTGATAACGCGAGCAATGCTCGCTTTTATGAGTCCTTTCTTTTTTCGTGAGCATAGCCCCTTTCCCCTTTTTCGTTAAAACGCGAAGAACCGAGCGCAACGTCCCGTTGCATCGAGTCTTTCTATCTTTCCACTACGCTTGGGCATTGCCCACTCGTCAACCGACCAAACCCGTGCTAAATCGGAGAACCGAGCAGTTCAAGGAGCGTTGAGTACACCGACGGGAGTTTACTTTATCGTAAACGAGCAAGGCGCACGGAAACGCGACGAAGAAATGCGACGGTTATACGCGTTTCGCCCGTTAAAAGCGATTAATAATTGCACCCTTATCGGCAGAACTCACCTGCTCCCTATACCTGCGCAAATATCCGGTTACTTCTTTTTTCTTCAATACCGTTTTCTCTTTACGTTTTTCAAATTCTTCGCAAGAAATCTTCCATTCGATTTTATAGTTTGGAATATCAATTGCAATTATATCCCCGTCTTGCACGTAGGCAATCGGACCGCCGGAAACCGCTTCGGGGGATACGTGTCCAATAGACGCGCCACGCGTCGCGCCCGAAAATCTACCGTCGGTGATAAGCGCTACGTCTTTATCTAACCCCATTCCTGCAATTGCCGAAGTCGGGGAAAGCATTTCGCGCATACCCGGTCCGCCGGCAGGGCCTTCGTAACGAATAACGACGACGTCGCCCTTTTGGATTTTACCGCCGTAAATTGCCGAAATACACTCTTCTTCGCTATCAAAAACCTTAGCAGGACCTTCGTGCACGAGCATTTCTTCCGCAACCGCCGAACGTTTTACCACGCAACCGTTGGGGGCAAGATTGCCCTTTAATACCGCGATACCGCCCGTTTTTCCAAACGGATTATCCACCGAACGAATGACGGAAGTATCCAAGTTTTGCGCAGTGGAAATATTTTCTTTCAAGGTTTTACCCGTGCAAGTCAAAACGCTCGTATCAAGCAAACCCAATGTATCAAGTTCTTTTAATACGGCGTACACTCCGCCTGCTTCGTTTAAGTCTTCCATATACGTAGGACCAGCAGGCGCGAGATGGCACAAGTTGGGCGTTTTCTCGCTGATTTCGTTCACTTCGTCTAAATTGAACGGAAGTCCGCACTCGTTGGCAATCGCCGGTAAATGGAGCATACTGTTCGTCGAACAACCGAGCGCCATATCCGCGGTGATTGCATTTTTGAACGCGGACGCCGTCATAATATCGCGCGGTCGAATATTCTTTCTGACAAGCTCCATCACTTGCATACCTGCGTGTTTTGCAAGCTCAATACGCGCGGAATATACCGCAGGAATCGTACCGTTACCACGCAAACCCATACCCAATACTTCGGTCAAGCAGTTCATTGAGTTCGCCGTGTACATTCCCGAGCAAGAACCGCAAGTGGGGCATACCTTCTTTTCAAATTCGCTCAGCTTTTCGTCGTCGATTTTGCCTGCGTTGTACGCGCCGACCGCTTCAAACATACTTGAAAGCGAGCGTTTTTTACCGCCTACTCGCCCAGCGAGCATCGGTCCGCCCGAAACGAACACGGTCGGAATATTTAACCGCGCCGCCGCCATTAAAAGCCCCGGTACGTTCTTGTCGCAGTTGGGGAGCATTACGAGTCCGTCAAACCCGTGCGCTAACACCATCGCTTCGGTTGAATCCGCAATTAAATCACGGGTAACGAGCGAATATTTCATACCTTTGTGTCCCATCGCGATACCGTCGCAAACGGTAATGGCAGGGAACATAATGGGCGTACCGCCAGCCATCGCAACGCCGAGTTTTACGGCGTCGCAAATTTTATCAAGGTTGGTGTGCCCTGGTACGATTTCGTTGTACGAACTGACTATCCCGATTAAAGGGCGAGCAAGTTCTTCGTCCGTCAAGCCGAGCGCGTGATAGAGCGAACGGTGCGGAGCGTTTTGAAATCCGTCGATAAGTTGTTCTTTTATCATTGTTGTTACCTATTGTTGTTATTTGGAAAATCGTTTAGGCGCAACCTTTCGTTGCATCGAATTTTTCTATCTTTCGTTGTCGCTTGTTTGGAATAAAACCCATTACCGTTAAAACGCGAAGAACCGAGCGCAACGTCCCGTTGCATCGAGTCTTTCTATCTTTCTACTACGTTTAAGTGTTGCATTCTCGTCAACCGACCAAGTTATTGCTTGCCGTTAGATACAAGCAAGACAAGGAGCAACGCGGATTCCCGACGGGAGTTTACTTTATCGTAAACGAGCAAGGAAAACGCAAGTTGCGACGCAGTATTGCGAAGTATATAACGCCAAGCGTTGTATTGCGACGGTTATACGCGTTTAGTTCTTTAATTGTTGATAAGTTTATCTTCGTCGGACCAGCTATAAAGCTTTCTAATCTCCGCGCCGACCACTTCGGAAGAATGTTCTTTCGCAGACGCGCGCATTGCGGAGAAGTTTTCCGCGCCCGACGACATTTCGTCAAGGAACCGTTTAGCAAACGAGCCGTCTTGAATATCAGCCAAGACCTTTTTCATCGCTTTCTTGGTTTCATCGGTAATAATCTTCGGACCGGTTACGTAGTCGCCGTATTCCGCGGTATTGGAAACCGAATAACGCATTCCTTCGAAACCGCTTTGATAAATCAAATCGACGATAAGTTTCATTTCGTGAATACATTCAAAGTACGCGTTTCTGGGGTCGTAACCCGCTTCGACGAGCGTTTCGTATCCGGCTTGCATCAACGCGCTTACGCCACCGCAAAGCACCGCTTGTTCGCCGAACAAATCCGTTTCCGTTTCCGTTTTGAACGTCGTTTCAAGCACCCCTGCTCTCGCGCCACCGATACCGAGCGCGTAAGCAAGACCGATTTCGAGCGCATCGCCCGTTGCGTCCTGTTCAATCGCAATCAAGCAAGGTACGCCTTTGCCTAATAAATATTCGCTACGAACGGTATGTCCCGGTCCTTTGGGCGCAATCATAATAACGTTTACGTCCTTAGGCGGTTTAATGCAACCGTAATGGATATTAAACCCGTGCGCGAACGCCAACGTTTTCCCTGCGGTAAGGTAGGGCTCAACGCTTTCCTTATAGAGTTTCGCTTGCTTTTCGTCGTTGATGAGAATCATAATAAGGTCGGCGCATTTAGACGCGTCGGACGCCGTCATTACTTTCAAACCCGCGCTTTCCGCTTTCGCCCAACTCTTACTGCCTTCGTATAAGCCAACGACGACGTTTACACCGCTTTCTTTAAGATTCAACGCGTGCGCGTGGCCTTGCGAACCGTAGCCGATAATCGCAATCGTTTTGCCGTTTAATTTTGCTAAGTTACAATCTTTTTGATAATAAATATTCGCCATTTTTCTTACTCCTATCTTTAATCTATTTTTTCTTTTTTATTTTTGATTTTAATCGAAAAGCGTTGACGCTCCGCGTTCCAACGCAACCACGCCCGTGCGACACATTTCGATAATTCCAAACGGTTGCATCAATTTGATAAACGCGTCGATTTTAGACGGGTTACCCGTTACTTCAATGCACATACCGTCCGTAGAATAATCGATTACGTTCGCTCTGAAAACGTCCACCGCCGTCATAATATCGCTACGGTTTTTGGCGTCGTTTTTCACTTTCAAAAGCATTAATTCACGTTTAATGGGGTCGGAATCCAAGACTTCTACGCGCTTTACGACGTAGAGTTTTTTCAGTTGATTAACAAGTTGTACGCAGGTATTTTCGTCGCCGTCAAGCGTTACGGTAATCCTTGAATACTCGTCCCGTTCGGTCGCGCCAACGGTCAAGGTATCGATATTAAACCCACGACGGGTAAACATACTCGTAACGCGGGTAAGCACGCCCGACTTGTTTTCAACGTACACCGCTATTATGTATCTTTTCATCATTTTTCTTATCACTCCGTTTGCGTTATTTTTCCACTTTCACGATAATATCGTCTATCGCGCCACCAGGCGGTAACATCGGTAACACGAACTCGTCCTTATCGATAACCGTATCGATTACAACCGGTCGATTGAGCGTAATCGCTCGTTTATACGCGCTTTCAAACTCGTTAGGAGTCGTCGCTCTTAACCCAACCGCGCCGAACGCTTCGGCAAGCTTGACGAAATCTGTTCGTCTATCCGTTAATACGGTGTTCGAATACCGTTTCCCAAAAAACAACGTTTGCCATTGTCTTACCATACCCAAAACGCTATTGTTAAAAAGCACGATAACCACAGGGATATTATACGCAACCGCCGTGGCAAGCTCGTTCAAGTTCATACCAAAACTTCCGTCGCCCGTCACCAACAACGTCGCGTCGCCCGTCGCCACGTACGAGCCGATTGCCGCGCCAAGCCCAAAACCCATCGTACCAAGCCCACCGCTTGAAACGAATCTACGCGGTCTATCGAACGTGGAGTATTGCGCAGCCCACATTTGATGTTGTCCGACGTCCGTTGCGGTAATCATAGCGGAAGGCTTGTTCGCGTTGATGATATCGAACACTTTTTTAGGCGTCAAACGCCCGTTCGACTTCTCTTCAAACTCCTTTTCAAAGTTTTGTTCTTGGGTTTTAAGTTCTTCCACGCGCGCACGCCATTCGGGGCGTTCCTTTTTCTCGCAACCGTTCAAAATCTGCATCACCGCGTCGTACACGTCGCCGACGATTCCAATCTCTACGGGTACGTTTTTGTTGATTTCCGATTGGTCGGGGTCGATTTGGATTATCTTACTGTTTTTCGCAAACTTTTTCAAATTCCCCGTCGCGCGGTCGGAAAACCGAACGCCGATACCAAGAATTACGTCCGCTTCGTTTTGGGACATACTCGACGCGTAATGCCCGTGCATACCTTGCATTCCCAAAAACCTTTCCGCGCCGATAGCGTCGTTGGGTATTGCCGAAAGCCCCATAAAACTACAACCGATACAACCGTCTATTTTTTCAGCGAGCGAGAGAATGTCTTTGCCAAGCCCTAACCCTGCCGCGCCACCCCCGATATAGATATACGGGCGGGACGACGAATTGATAAGTTCGACGGCTCTTGCGATAATTTCGTCGTTTGCTTTCGGCAAAGGAATTTTTTCCACGACGGGTTTTTGCTCGTATTCGCAAGTCGCGATTTGCACGTCCTTGGGTACGTCGATAAGTACGGGTCCGGGTCTGCCGGACTTTGCGATTTGGAACGCTTCTCTAATAATATCCGCCAACTCGTTTACGTCGCTTACGAAATAATTATGTTTGGTAATGGGCATCGTTACGCCCGTAATATCGATTTCTTGGAAACTGTCCTTACCGATAAGCGAGCAAGGTACGTTTCCCGTGATTGCTACGAGCGGTATGGAGTCGAGCATCGCCGTCGCGATTCCCGTAACGAGATTGGTCGCGCCCGGACCGCTCGTTGCGATACATACCCCGACCTTGCCCGTCGCTCTCGAATACCCGTCCGCCGCGTGCGACGCGCCTTGTTCGTGCGCCGTCAATACGTGATTGATTTCGTCGCGGTATTTATATAACGCGTCGTAAACGTTGATAATTTGTCCGCCGGGATACCCGAATACGTCCGTTACGCCCTGTTCTATTAAAGTTCTTACGATAATTTCCGCGCCTGTTAATTTCATTTTATTTTTTCCTTTTGATTCTTTCATTCATTTGATTTCTTTTCAGTTTTTAAAAACACGTTGACCGCCGAAACGAGCGCCTTGACGGACGACAAGAAAATATCGCTGTCTATCCCCGCGCCCCAATACGTCTTGCCGTTTCTACTAATGGAAACGTACGACGCAGCTTTCGAAGTGGAACGCTCGTCCAATGCGTGTTCCACGTAGGTTTCTAACGCAAAGTCCGTACTAGACGCAAGTTTGATTGCTTTGGATACGCAGTTCAAACCACCGATACCGTCAACGGTATAGACTTCCGTCTTTCCGCCGTAGGATACTTCCACGTTCCCTTCGACTTGTCCGTCGTCCGTTGACCCGAACGAAGTTTGGATTACGTCCAAAGGCGTGTCCAAATTGGTAAAATCACGCAAGAAAATATTATGCACGTCGTCGGGTGAAAGTTCCCTATGTTCACGGTCGGAAATACTCTTGACGTGATAGCCGAACGTTTCGCGCATTTTCGCAGGCAAATTGAGTTTGAATTGCGTTTCGAGAATGTACCCGATACCGCCTTTGCCCGATTGAGAATTAATCCGAATAACGTCCGCTTCGTATTCTCTACCGATATCGGCAGGGTCGATGGGAAGATAAGGCACGGTCCAACGCGCCGTATCGCTCGTTCTAAATTTAATACCTTTTGCAATCGCGTCTTGGTGCGAACCGGAAAACGCCGCGAATACCAACCTACCGCTGTAAGGTTGCCGTTCATACACTCTCATTCTCGTTACTTTTTCGTACGTTTCCGTTATTTCGGGCAAGTTTGAAAAATCGAGTTTGGGGTCAATCCCGTGCGAATACATATTGAGCGCAAGCGTAATAACGTCCACGTTTCCCGTTCTTTCGCCGTTGCCAAAGAGCGTACCTTCTATTCTTTCGCCACCCGCAAGCAAACCCATTTCACTGTCCGCAACCGCGCAACCACGGTCGTTATGGGGGTGCAAAGAAAGAATTACGTTTTCTCTAAAGAGTAAATTTTTACTCATATACTCCACTTGATTTGCATACACGTGGGGCATCGAAAGAGAAACCGTTACGGGCAAATTGATAATCGCCTTATCGTCCGCAGTCGGACGCCAAACGTTTAGTACTTCGTTACAAATCTCGACCGCAAATTCCGGTTCCGTGCCCGTAAAACTTTCGGGAGAGTATTCGAACGTAATTTTTCCCTTGGCTTTTTTCTTGTATTCTAAACAAAGCTCCGCGCCTTTTTTGGCAATTTCCACGATTTCCGCCTTGCTCTTTTTAAAGACCTGTTCGCGTTGCGCCACGCTCGTTGAATTGTAAAGATGAACAATCGTATGCTTCGCGCCGTCAATCGCTTCGAACGTTTTTTGAATAATATGTTCACGCGCTTGGGTAAGGACCTGAATTTTTACGTCGTCGGGGATTAGATTGCGTTCAATTAGCGCTCGGCAAAACTCGTATTCCGTTTCGCTCGCGGCAGGGAAACCAATTTCAATTTCTTTAAATCCGACCTTACAAAGTAAGGTGAAAAATTCCAATTTTTCTTCCAAACTCATCGGAACGATAAGGGCTTGGTTTCCGTCGCGCAAATCGACGCTACACCAAATCGGGGGGGAATCCACCGCGTCTTTGTTCATCCAATCCATCGTTACGCCATTCGGCGTAAAATATTGTTTTTCGTACTTGTTACTATTTTGCATAAACCACCTTTGTGATAAAAAAATCTCTTTTGCGCAAGAAAAAAACTTGCGCAAAAGAGACGAAGAATCTTATTCTCCGCGGTACCACTCCGCTTGACGGCAATCCGCCCACTCACGCCTTATTTTAGGCAAGCTCTATCACGGGAGCACCCGACCGACTCTACTAAGCTTTCGCCGTTCTTTCGGTAGCTCGGGGGTGAGTATGTATTCGCAGTCGTTTTCGGCTCGCACCAACCGCCGACTCTCTGTAAACTCTCTTACGAATTTTCGTCCCGTCATCGCTTTTATTATAGTATATACAATATTATATTACTTTTTTATTTACTTGTCAATTATCTTACCGAATTTTTTCTTTCCAAAATACGGAATTTTGCTTTTTTTAACGTTTTTTTAAGCTCTTTAGGAAATTTTATACACCCAACCGAAATCGTCGTTGATTTTTCCCCATTGAATACCCGTCAAAGCGTCGTACAACTCCTGCGTAACCGCGCCGATTTTTCCGTCGTTTACCGCATATTCCTTATCGCCGTAGGCAAGCGCGCCAATGGGGGATACGACCGCCGCCGTACCGCAACCCCACGCTTCTTCCAACGCACCCGATTCAAGCGCGGAAACGAGTTCGTCCACGGACAGCAAACGTTCCGTTACCTTATACCCCTTTGCGCGCAAAACTTCGATACAAGATTTTCTCGTAATTCCCGGCAAAATCGAGCCCGTTAAAACGGGGGTTATAATCTCGCCGTTAATTTTAAACATAACGTTCATCGCGCCCACTTCTTCGACGTATTTTCTCTCCACGCCGTCCAACCAAAGCACTTGCGAATACCCTTTTTTGCTCGCCCTTTCGCCCGCTCTCGTACTCGCCGCGTAGTTCCCACCGCATTTGGCGTAACCCGTACCGCCACGAACCGTTCTTACGTCCTCGTTTTCAATCATTATTTTAACGGGATTTATCCCTTCTTTGTAATAACTTCCGCTGGGCGACGCAATCAACGCGAACGTAGCGCGCTTAACCGCGTGTACCCCCAAACTCTCGTCGTTTCCAAAGGTAAAGGGTCGAAGATAGAGCGACGTACCAAAGGATTTCGGTACCCACTTTTCTTCCAACTTCACGAACGTTTCTAAAATTTGCAATCCGTCTTTCTCGTCGATTTCAGGCAAGCACATTCTTTGCGCGGAATTATTCATTCTCTTGATATTTTCAAGCGGTCTGAAAAGTTGTACGCCACCGTCCGCGCGACGGTACGCTTTCAACCCTTCGAAAATCTCCGCGCCGTAATGCAATACGGTGGACGCAGGGTGTAAGGACAAATTTTGAAAGGGTACGATTCTTGCATCGTACCAACCCCTTCCTTCTTCGTAGTCCATCAAAAACATATGGTCGGTAAATACCTTTCCGAACCCAAGCTCACTCTCCAAAGGCATTACGCCAGGTTTATCCGTTTTGGTAATCTTAATTTCCATATAAACCTCCTTTTATTATTCAAAAAACGAATAATAAAAAAATATTCAATCAAATTAAGTGATTGATATTATAATAGCATAATGAAAAAACAAAGTCAACGTTTTTTCAACGAATTTCCGTTGATTTTGAAAAAATCTTCGCTTTTGCGAAGATTTTTGGTTTTACTTTTTTAATAAATTGTCCTGTGTGGTAATACTCGTATGCCGTTTATCGTAGCGGTCGACGTATTTGTTTAAAATTTCGATTGCCTGCTTAGCGGTGCTAACGGCATAAACCTTGTCTTCGGGAATATCGGGATACCGAACGGTATCGTCGAGTTTCTCTCCTGCGAGTTTTTCACTCCAACCGCCCGAATTTTCAAAAGCAATCAGCAACCGATTAAGCGACCAAGCGAACGCGTATTCACACAAAGTCCCCGCGCCACCGCCAATCCCAACGACGGCGTAAGCGTTCGCGACCATTGCGTTACGCATCATATCTAACCCCGTCGGAATCACAATATCCGCGTATTCGTTCGCAGTTTCGGTATCGAAAGACGGGACGAGCGCAATAGTATCCCCTTCTTTATAGTTTTTAGACGCTTTCGCGCCTTCGAGTACCGCGCTCATAACGCCGTGCAATCCGCCCGATTGCACGCGGTAACCGTTATCGACGAGCGCCTTACCCAAATCGTAAGCAAGTTTATACCGCACTCCGTCCTTTTCTATCGATTTATTCCCGATGACGGAAATAATTTTTCTTCTATCCGACATAAAATTCACTCCTTGCTTTATATAGTATAAGCAACTTTTACGTTTTTCGTTCAACGAATGAAGTTCGTTTTAATTTTTTTCTCGGTTTGGGGCGTAATCCCTGCGTTTTTACCAAGCTCGATACATTTCAAAAGCCATACCATATTATACCCAATTATACGCGCGTTTTGCAACCCTTCTTCGTCCTTTTCTACTTCGGCAGGTAAATTGCCGTGAACTTGGTTCCAATAATTCGCACTCACGACGGGCATATTGTTGATGGTAAAATATTTATTAATTTGGTCAAACGCCGCCGACGCACCGCCACGGCGACAACTCACCATTCCCGCAACCGGCTTATACGCAAGCGCTTTGCTACCACTGTAAAACAATCTACCCATAAACGCGGTAAGCGCTCCGCTTGCGCCTGCGTAATGCACGGGCGAACCGAACACAAACCCGTCCGCGCCGTCGCACTTTTGCGCCATTTCGTTGACGATATCTTCTTGCACGCACTTACCCAAACCTTTACGGCACGCGCCACAACTCCAACAACTGCTAATAGGCGCTTTACCAAGCCAAACAATTTCAGTTTCTACGCCGTTTTCTTCCAATACGCGCGCGGTTTCGCTGAGCGCGGTATAAGTACAACCTTTTTCGTGTGGACTGCCGTTAAATAATAAAACTTTCATCTTTTTTATTTCCTTTTTGTGTAATTTGGCATATTATACCATAAATTAAATTAAATTTCAAGGCTTTTTAGAAAAAATTTCCAAACATTGTTTAAACGCGGTAGGCAGGGACACGTTTTGTTCGATTTCGTCCAAAGAATAGCAATCAAACCCCGATTTTTCCGTGTCTATCCAATACGCCGTCATTTCCCATACGATATGCGTGAAAATATGCGTAAATTTTTGCGTTTTTACCAATTTATACTCGCCAACCCCCGCTTTTTCAAGCGCGGTTTCAAAATTCAAACCGACGAACGACGGAAATTCGTTCATACCTTTAAGCACTCCGCTTTCACGCTTGCGAATCGCAACCCCGCCCGGCGTGGAAATCATTAAAACGCATACCTGCTCCCTGCGTTTTGCTTTTTTCTCGGGCAAAACGGGGAAATTTTCCTGCGTTTTATGTTTAAAAGATAAACAAATTTCTTGCAACGGACACCGCGCGCAGTCGGGCGATTGCGGTTTGCAAATAAGCGCACCAAGCTCCATCAAACTTTGCGTAAATTCGCTACACGCCACCCCCGTTTCGGGGTAAATTTCTCTTAATTTTTCCGTTAAAT
>SVHK01000015.1 GCA_015055865.1 Clostridiales bacterium
AACGCCGATAACTTCAGTAATTTTCATATCGTATTCTCCTTTGGAACGGGTAAATTTTTATCCGCCAAAGCCGTCCGCTGTTTGCATCGCGCAATTTAATTATACTAAAAACTTTGCACTTGTCAATCCCCCACTGCCAATTTTTTAGCAGGCGTTAAAAACCCGTACGGCGACGATAGTCATATCGTCCATCGCAACGCCACCGTAAGCGGAAAGGGCACGTTCTAAAAGTCCGTCGGCGAGAAGTTGCGGATTGGACGTGGGTACGGTTTTCAAGATTTCGTAAAGGTCGGACGTGGACGGGAATGCGGACGTGATGCCGTCGCTCAAAAAGAGCAAAACGTCGTCCGATTCGAGCACGTGCGTGGCGCTGGTTGGACGTAGCGCGTCTAAAATCCCGAGCGGTAGGGACGCACTTTCAAGGATTTTCAGGCTAGACCCTGAAAGAATAAAACCGCTTGGCGAGCCGATTTTGATAACGTCCGCTTTGCCCGTGTCCAAATCGATTATCGCAATATCCACGCAGGCGAACGTTTCTTCTTTTGAAAAGGTGAGCAGTTTATTGACCGTTGACAGGACGGTGGCGGACGGCATTTTCGCGCGGTAGAAACTTTCCAAAAGCGCGATGGTGCTTTCCGAGATTTGTTTCGCGTACTCACCGCTACCCATTCCGTCCGAGAGCGCGACCATAAATTTCCGTTCGTCGATTTTTACGACGGAGTGCGTATCTCCGCTTTTCGTTTCGCCTGCTTTCGTTCTCGTCGCGACTCCGAACGCCGCGTCTAATCGCGGTCGGCGTTTTAAAATGCAGGAAAATTTGTTTTTGGAAAGGGCTATTTTTTCGGATACTATCATCGGTAGATTGAAATACTCCGACGCGATTTTTCCGATTTTTTTCACGTTGATTTCCCCAAAACTGACCAAGGAAAGGGTAAAATCCCCTTCTTCGCCCGATACCAAAATTTCCGAACAAACGACGCCTGATTTTAAAAACGCGATGGAAAGTTGTTTTTCTTTTTCGGTGTAACTTGCGACGGGTTTGCTCTGTTCGAGCGCGAGATTTTTCAAAATTTCACTCACGCCTTGGGCTTGGCGAGCGAGTAGCTCCCTGCCTGCCGCGGCGTTTTCCGCTTCCAACATATATTTATGATAGTCGGCGATTTGTCCGTTTACAAAGAACAATAAATCGCTTTGGCGCGCGCAAACGGACGCGAGTGGGGTGGGAACGTCGATTAAACTGACTTTTCCTTTTGCACAACCGATATCGACTAATTTATATAAATTTTCGTCGCGGTTTTTATGTAGACAGGTTTTATAATCGTCGCAATTTTGGCATACCGTCGCCGTCGTTTGGCGACAAATATACGCTTTAGCGTTCTCTTGCGCTTCGTTGCCACCAAGGGTTAAAAAAGCGCTTTGAATTTCTCTAAATACCCCCGAAATTTCAAACAATCGTTCCCCTATTGCCGAACGGTTTCTGTTAATCGCGACTCTTGGTAAATGCTTTTCTTTATAAAATACGAGCGCCCATTCCATTTTCCGAAGTACGGCGGTGGGGCAAAGGATAAAAAGTATCGCAGGGATTGACGCGCTTAAAACGACGGGGAGCAATAGATTGGAAGAAACCAAAAACGCGCCGTCTAAAAACCCGTAAAAAAAGGTCACGCTAAAGAGCGCGAACACGGAAGCGAGCCTTCCGTATCTTGAAAAAACGAAAAGCGCGACGCCGTAAAAGAAAAACCGTTCGACGCTAAGCCCGTGGACGAGCGCAGGGGGTAGACTTAAAAGAAAGGAAGCGAAAATCACGCTCGCGTCTTTCGTAACGACGGTATAGACGAGTAGGGTAAGAAACGCGATGCCCAGGTATGCGTACAAGCCTAAAAACCGACAACAACCCAAGCCGACTACGAGCAGGAAAAGCAAGGCAAAACACAGTTCTTCGCCCGAAAAACGGCATTTGAGTAGTTTAAAGAGAAGTGCTTTCACGCCGACGAGCGAAGTCGCGGAAAAAAGAAAGATAACGAACGCAACGCTTATCTTTTGGGTGAGCGCGAAAGAGAAAAACCCCCCGAACGAACTGGGGAGCTCGTAGGGAATAAACGGCGAAAAGACAACGAAAAGCGTTAGGGCGACGGCAAGGGATAAAAAGGGGAAAAGCACCCCGTCGTCGCCCGTCTTTTCGTGGCGGTTTTTTTCTAAAAGGAAACCGAGCAATAGGGCTACCGTTTGGAAAAAGGCGATTAAAAGCAGTTTAAAATCCCATAAAATAAGTACGCTTAATAGGTAAAAACAACCGCAAACGAGCGGAGAAAGTCCGCTAAAAATCAAAGAAAAAAGAGCGGTTAGGGCGAAAGGTTCGCCGTTTTCGCCAATGAATTGTAAAAACACGAAAGCGGGAAAAAAAATTAAGTGCAACGGCAGAGAAAAGCCTTTGTTTTTTTGAGCGCGCATAAGAAAACCTCCGCGAATTTTTCGTATAGTTTAACAAACTGCGGAGTGTGGAATTTGACAAAATAATAAGTTTTTTCACTATTTTTGCCGAACGAACGACGTTCGAATTATCATTGATTGACGGGAAAGCCTAAGCTAATTAAAATGGCGCGGTTGACCCGTACCATCGTCGCCGGCGGAAGTTCGCCGATGCGTTCCTTTAAACGCCGTTTGTCGAGCGTTCGAATTTGTTCGAGCAAAATAACGCTGTCTTTCGCTAAGCCGTAAGCGGACGGGAGTTCGATATGGGTGGGCAATTTCGCCTTATTGATTTTGCTTGTAACCGCCGCCGCTATGACGGTCGGGGAGTATTTATTGCCGACATCGTTTTGAACGACGAGAACGGGTCGAATTCCGCCCTGTTCGCTCCCGACGACGGGGGATAAATCCGCGTAATATAGTTCGCCTCGTTTTACTATCATTTTTTTTACCTCGCGTGGAAACCCTTACTATATCCTATGCAGGAAACGGTGTTTTCGGGTAGTTTTAGTATTGCCGAAAGGCGAGAAAATAAACGCAAAAAAAGGAAAAAAACGGAAAGTGTTTGAAGGCGTAGGCGAAAAAAGCGAAAAAAACTCAAAAAAACCGAAAAAAATTTGGAAAAGTGTAGGGTTATTTATTCCCATTTCTAAAAATATATGTTATAATGTAAGACGAAAGATTATTTTTCAAGAGGTGTACTATGCTCTCCGATATCGAAATTGCCGAAAGCGCCGTTTTATCCGACATTCGCGAAATCGCGAAAAAACTTAATTTGACGGAAAACGAATTGGAGCTTTACGGTAAATACAAAGCTAAAATTTCTCTCCCCAAAAACGCGAAAAGAAACGCGAAACTCGTGCTCGTAACCGCGATTAACCCCACTGCGTCCGGTGAAGGTAAAACCACCGTATCCATCGGTCTTGCAGACGGACTTTCCAAAATCGGCAAAAGCGCGTGTTTGGCGCTCCGCGAACCTTCGCTCGGTCCTGTGTTCGGGATTAAGGGCGGTGCGGCTGGCGGTGGCTACGCGCAAGTCGTTCCAATGACGGAAATCAACTTGCATTTCACGGGTGATTTGCACGCGATTACCGCGGCGAATAACTTGCTTTGCGCGTTGATGGATAACCATATTTTCCGCGGTAACGAACTCAATATCGATACGGATAATATCTATTTCCACCGTTGTATGGATATGAACGAACGCCAACTTATCAATATTACGATAGGCGGTAAAGGTCGCGGTGTAGAAAGAGAAGACCATTTCGACATTACGGCGGCGAGTGAAATTATGGCGGTGCTTTGCTTGGCGACGGATATCGACGATTTGAAAAAACGTCTTGGCAATATCATCGTCGGCTTGAATAAGAACGGCGACTACGTTCGGGCAAGCCAAATCCCCGGCGCGGTCGGGTCGATGGCGGTGCTTTTAAAAGACGCGATGAAACCCAATTTGGTGCAAACGCTCGAAGGTACGCCTGCGATTATCCACGGCGGTCCGTTCGCGAATATTGCGCACGGTTGCAACAGCGTTCAAGCTACTTACGCGGCGATGTCGCTTGCCGACTATGCGGTAACCGAAGCGGGGTTCGGCGCGGACCTTGGCGCGGAAAAATTCTTGGATACCAAATGCAGAGCCGCAGGGATTGAGCCTGATTGCGTCGTTATCGTAGCGACGGTAAAAGCACTTAAATTGCACGGTGGCGCGACCAAAGAAACGCTTACGGAAGAAAATCTCGACGCGCTTGCAAAGGGTATGCCTAACCTTTTGAAACATATCGAAAACGTTAAGAACGTTTATAAAAAACCCGTCGTCGTGGCGATGAACAGATTCTTCACCGACACGCAAGCGGAAACGGACTACGTTATCGAAACGGTTAAGTCGGCTGGCTCGGTTGCGGTGTTTACCGACGTGTTCTTGAAAGGCGGAGAAGGCGGTAAGGAACTTGCCCAAGAAGTCGTTAAGGCTTGCGAAATTCCGTCCAAGCTTTGCCACCCTTACGAATTAGACGAAGGGGTTTGTGAAAAAATCGAAAACGTAGCGAAAAAGATTTACGGCGCGGACGGCGTAGATTTCTCCGACGAAGCGCTTGAGAAAATTAAAACCATCGAAGAAAAAGGCTGTGGTAACTTGCCCGTGATTATCGCAAAAACGCAATATTCCTTATCCGATAACGCAGAGCTGTTAGGCAGACCTACGGGCTTTAGAGTATTCGTTCGCGACATCGTTTTAAAAGGCGGAGCAGGGTTTATCGTTGCGATTGCCGGTAAGATTATGTTAATGCCCGGACTTGGCGCGCACCCTGCGGCGGAAAAGATAGACCTTTTATCCGACGGCACGATTGTGGGCTTATCTTAAGAAAACTTAAACGCGTATAACCGTCGCAATACGACGTTGAGCTGTGGCAACTTTCGGTCGTTTACGCAAAAAGGCAAGGGTATTGCGTTTTTAGGAGAAAAGGGAAATGAAAAAGTTGTTAAAAATTTTTTCAATTGCATTAAGCACCTGTTTGTTTGTATTGTTTTCAAGCTCTTGTTGGTTGTGGGGTGGCTATAATAAAATTATGTATGAATATTTTAGCAATCCCGATAACTATAAAACAATGGACGTTATCGTACAAGAAGCATGTTTTTTTGCTAGAGATGAAGAAAGTTATTTTTGGGGGGCGTTGTTTGAAAATTCTTCAACTAAGTATTCTTATAGAGATTATAAAGAAGTTGACGTAATAAGCGTTTATATTATTGTACGTTATGCTAATAGGGAATCTTGGGCGATTGAGGATTGGTGGGATGAGACCGATAATTGGCAAGAGTGTTTGATGGAATATGAAATAACGTCGGACACGGAGTTATTCAATAATCTAAAACAAGATTCTTTTGACATATTAAAACCTAATTCCGAAATAACGATAAGAGCTTGCAATTGGGTTTATGGAGATGCTGATTGGAGATGGATACTTATGCTCGAAAAGGATGGAGTGTATTATTCAGATTTTGAAACAGAATTAAAAGCTCTTATTAAAAGGATGGACGAAAATAGAAGCCTTTTCTAACTAAAAGGAAAATATTAATTGTAAGAAAATTATGGAAAAAGTAGAAGCTACGAATTTTATTGAACAAATTATTAACGAAGATATTCAGCAGGGGAAGATAACGGAAATTCAAACCCGTTTCCCCCCCGAACCCAACGGTTATTTGCATATCGGGCACGTAAAGAGTATGCTCGTCAATTTCGGTACGGCGAAGAAGTACGGTGGTAAATGTAACCTTTTCTTCGACGACACCAACCCGTCCAAAGAAAAGACGGAGTTCGTTGACGCTATCCGCAAAGATATCGCGTGGGTGGGCTACGATTGGGCGAAAGAAGTGTACGCGTCCGATTTCTTTGAAACTATCTACGAATACGCGGAAAAGCTCATTACGGACGGCAAGGCGTTCGTGTGCGACTTATCCCCCGAAGAAATTAGCGCGACGCGCGGTACGCTCACGGAAGCCGGCAAGGAAAGTCCTTTTAGAAACCGTACGGTAGAAGAAAATTTGACTTTATTCCGCGAAATGCGCGCAGGGAAATATCCCGACGGAAGCAAGTGTTTGCGCGCGAAAATCGATATGGCGTCGCCCAATATGAATATGCGCGACCCCGTTATTTACCGTATTTTGCGCAGTACCCACCACCGCACGGGCGACAAGTGGTGTATCTATCCTATGTACGACTACGCGCACCCCATTTGCGATTATTTGCAAGGGGTAACGCACTCCCTTTGTACGCTTGAATTTGAGGACCACCGTCCCCTTTACGATTGGGTTGGTATTAATCTTGGGTTTAGCCCTAAGCCCCGTCAAATCGAGTTTGCCCGTCTTGCAATTACCAATACGGTAATGTCCAAGCGGTATTTGAAAAAGCTCGTTGAAGAAGGGCACGTACACGGTTGGGACGACCCGCGTATGCCGACGGTAACCGGTTTAAGAAACCGTGGCGTACCCCCTCAAGCGCTCTTGGATTTCTGCACGAAAATCGGTATCGTGAAAGCGAACTCCGAATGTCAACTTTCCTATTTGGAAGCATGTATTCGCGATTACTTGAACGAGAACGCCGAACGCGCAATGGCGGTGTTAAACCCCTTAAAGGTAACCCTTACCAATTACCAAGGCTCGGAAGAGCTTGAAACGGCGGTTCATCCGTTAAAGCCCGAGCTCGGTACGAGAAAACTTAAGTTTTCGTCCGTGGTATATATCGATAAATCCGACTTTACGCTTGACCCTCCGCCCAAGTATCAACGCTTAAAACCCGACGGGTACGTTCGATTGAAAGGCGCGTATATTATCCATTGCGACGAAGTGGTGCAAGACGAGAACGGCGAAGTGGTAGAACTTAAATGCTCGTACGTGGAAAACAGTCGTTCGTCGGCGGATACGAGTGGGATTAAAGTAAAAGGTACGATTCAATGGGTGGACGGAGAAACGGGTGTGGACGCGGAAATCCGTCGTTACGGCGTACTTTTGAAAGACGCGGAGTATCCTGGTCAAGACTTCGGTGAAAGAATGAACTTGGATAGCGAACATATCTTCTACGGTAAAGCAGAACCCTATCTTGCGAGCGTGGAAAACGACAAAGCGTTCCAACTTATGCGCGTAGGGTATTACAAGAAATGCGTAAACGAAAAGGGCGGTTTGGTGTTGAGCGAAATCGTGTCTTTGAAAGATAATTTCAACAAATAAAACTTGGACGGGTGAAAACGTTTAAGTTGTAGTTCCCGTTCGGGGGAAAGCCCGAACAAAATCGAAAAAGGAGAGAGAAAGAATGATACATTCCGTTTTAGCGGGTTTTTCCGATTGGAATTTAGTTTTAAATATCATAAACCTTTTGCCAATCGTAGCCTTGCTCATCGGTGGGCTTATCGGTTTTTCCAGAGGCGCGCGTCGGCTTTCGTGGGTGGGCGACTCTTGGATGTTTGCCGTGTTCTTATACATAGTATTCCTTGGTATTATGGAAGGAATATTGCCCGAACTTGACCCTGCCGTACCCGTTATTATCGCCGCGGTCGTATGTTCGGCGGTTGCGTTGTTCTTCTTTACAATCGTAAGGCTCGTTTTAAAACCGCGCGAGAAGAAATTCGATAATTTGCAAATGCAAAAATTCTTGCGTAGAGAAGAACGTTTCCGTATTATAGAACGTGAAGAGTTCGAAGAACTCGAAGACCCTTACGACGAAGAAGCAAGAGAAAAACTTGAAAAAATGCAGGATAAACGCCGTAAAAAATACCTTGACAAGCTCGACGGTAGACCGGGGCTTTTAAGCCGATTATTCGCCGCTGCGTTCGAGGGGTTGGACTATGCGTTTGTTACCAACGTAGTAATCGACGTACTTGCGATAATTCTTATGTCCACTCCGCTTGCAACGGGTTTATTGGCGGATTTTTGCAACTTGGACGGTTTTAAGGTTATTTATAACGAAGCGGATAGAACGGCGCTCGACCATTTGTTTATCGGTATAATTATGTGTTCCGTTTGTATCGGCTATAAAAAAGGCGTACTCTCGTCCGTTTACGGCTTATTGTCGGGGATTGCGACTATCGGCGTCGTCGGATTCTCTTTCTACATACCTTTCTCTCCTTTGACGGGCGACGGGCAATTCTTGTCCTTTATCGGCGCTATGTCTAAAGGTATCGGCGACGGGCTCGGCGGTATGCTTGCAGGGACTATTCCTTTTGAAATCCCGTCCGAAGTTACGCTCGTAATCGGTCAGCTTGCGTCCGGGCTTATTCTCTTTATCGTATTACAAATTTTAATGACGATATTATTGAAAGTTCTCGCAGGCGCGGTTATCGTTTCCGAAGAAAATCCCGTATTCCATATTGTTGACGGTATTCTCGGCGTCGTACTCGGCGCGGCGATTTGTACGCTCGCGTTATCGGCGGTAATGTTCGTCTTACTCGTTTTGGAAGGCAAGGGCTGGTACTACGCAAGCACGATGCTCTTTGAAGGTACGGACTTGTTTAGCGTATGTTATCAAAGCGTGTCGAATTTGTTGGGCTCGATTGTTGAGCAGGTTATTTCCGCGTTACCTTTCTAAAATAAAAACTGTAAGGGCAGGTGTGCGTTGAATCGCAAACTTGCCTTTTATAATAGGTTTTGACGGTATCTTAGAAATTTTAAAAGGAAGAAAAACAATGAACGGGGAATTGTATCAAGATTTTACGCTACTTATCGACGGAAAAAACGCTTTTCCCGTTATTTTGGACGCCGTAGAAAACGCGGAAAAATCCGTGGAAATTAATATGTTTATTTGGCGCGACGACGAGATAGGAAATCGTTTGGCGCAAGCCGTTTTAAAGTCGGCGGACAGGGGTGTGAAGGCGACGATATCCGTTGATAAATACGGCTCGGTATTGGAACATTTGGAAGAAAGCAGGAAGTCGTTTTTTCATAAAAAATTAAACGGGACGGAAAAAATCAAAATTTGGGGTTTGTCCGTATTTTATCCGGAACACAGAGCGAAAGGAAAAGAAAAGGATACGCTTAGCGATACTTATCGTCAGCTACTTTCGCATCCGAATATCAAAATACAAAAAGACGTGTTCAAAGCCGACCATTCCAAGTACTATATCATCGACGGAAAAACGCTTATTTTAGGTGGAATCAACGTAGAAGATAAGGAGAACGGAAAGGATAGACAGGGTAGAGAATACCAAGACTATATGGTGAAAATCGACGGGGAACGGCACGTCGAAAATTTTAAAGCTAAGCTTTTCAAGGGCGAGAATTTATCGAGCGAATATTACTTTGGCGTAAACGTCAAGAACGGTAAGCCGTACCGCTTTGAGATGAAAGAAGAATATCTTTATTTAATCCGCAACGCAAAAAAAGAGCTTAGTTTCGTAATGGCGTACTTTTCGCCGTTGAAAAATTTTATGGAAGAGATACTTTTAGCGTCAAAGCGCGGGGTACGGGTACGCGTAATGCTCCCCCTTAGAGCGAATTTCCAAAACGATACGAACCACAAAACGGCGCGTAAGTTACTCGAAAAATCAAACGGAAATATAGAGATATATTTCACGCCGAAAATGGCGCATACCAAACTCGTTTATACGGAAGATTGGCTCTCGTTCGGTTCGACGAATATTACGAGCAAAGCGTTTAAGCAGTTGGCGGAATTAAACTTATTCGTCAAAAACGAGCCTTGTGCGTTTGCGGATACGTTAAAGCAAAGCGTAGAAGAAAACTTCGCGTTGGCTCAACGGGTAACCGATTTTAAGCAAATCAAATACAATCGCTTGAAAACGCTCGTCGAAGGTTTGCTCGTATAATTAATATAATAAGGTATATAAAATAAGGTATATAAACGAATAAAACGGCTTTCGTAAGGTGAATTCTTACAAGGGACGTTTTTATTTTGCCGAAATTTAACGATTTCAAAAAAAAATTTAAAAAAGCTGTTTAAGGGCGTTTTGCTTGGGTTACATATAATTTGTAAAAAAGATTTCGGGCGGAATTGCCCGTAAGGAGTGTATTTATTATGGCAGGAAAAGTTATTGGTATCGATTTAGGTACGACAAACTCGTGCGTAGCGGTTATGGAAGGCGGTGAACCCGTCGTTATTGCAAACGCGGAAGGTTCGAGAACGACCCCGTCCGTCGTTTCTTTCCAAAAGGACGGCTCTCGTGTCGTTGGGCAAGTCGCTAAGCGTCAAGCGGTTGCGAACCCCGATAAGACGGTCATCTCTATTAAACGCCACATGGGTACGGATTATAAAGTGCAAATTGACGACAAGGCGTATTCGCCCCAAGAAATTTCGGCGATGACGCTTGCGAAGTTGAAAGCGGACGCAGAAGCGTACCTTGGTCAAAAGGTTACGGAAGCGGTTATTACTTGCCCCGCATATTTCTCGGATAGTCAACGTCAAGCGACGAAAGACGCAGGTAAAATCGCTGGGTTGAACGTGCTTCGTATCATCAACGAACCTACGGCGGCGGCGCTTGCGTACGGTTTGGATAAAGACAAGGGCGGAAAAGTTATGATTTACGACCTTGGCGGTGGTACGTTCGACGTTTCCATTCTTGAAATTTCCGACGGCGTATTCGAAGTTCTTGCGACGAACGGCGACACCAAACTCGGTGGCGACGATTGGGATAACAAGATTATGGAATATCTCGTAGACGAGTTTAAGAAATCGCACGGCATTGATTTGTCTAAGGACAAAATGGCAATGCAAAGATTGAAAGAAGCTGCGGAAAAGGCAAAAATCGAACTTTCCGGTATGAGCTCTACCAACGTAAACCTTCCGTTCATTTCGATGAGCGCGGACGGCCCTCAACACTTAGACGTTACGCTTACCAAGCAAAAATTCGAAGCAATGAGCGCGGACCTTCTCAACAGAACGGTTGAGCCGATGAGAGCGGCTATGCGCGACGCAGGGCTTTCGTATAGCGATATTGACAAGGTTATTCTCGTCGGCGGTTCGACGCGTATGCCTGCAGTCGTTGAAAAGGTACGCGAAGTTACGGGTAAAGAACCGTTCAAGGGTATCAACCCCGACGAATGCGTTGCTATCGGCGCGGCTGTTCAAGGCGGTGTCTTGACGGGCGAAGTAAAGGACGTACTTCTTCTCGACGTTACGCCCCTTTCGCTCGGTATTGAAACGCTCGGCGGTATATTCACGAGAATTATCGACAGAAATACGACCATTCCCGTTAAGAAGAGCCAAGTGTTCTCCACGGCGGCGGATAACCAAACCAGCGTTGACATTCACGTACTTCAAGGCGAACGTGAGTTCTGTAAAGATAACAAGACGCTCGGCAACTTTATGTTGACGGGTATTGCGCCTGCTCCCCGCGGTATTCCGCAAATCGAAGTTACGTTCGACATCGACGCGAACGGTATCGTACACGTAACGGCGCAAGACAAGGGTACGGGTAAATCGACGGATATTACGATTACGTCTTCGACCAACCTTTCCGAAGAAGAAATCGACAAGGCGGTTAAGGAAGCGGAACAATTCGCAGAAGAAGATAAAAAGAGAAAGGAAAAGGTCGACAACAAGCACAAGCTCGACGGTATGATTTTCTCGGTAGAACAAACGATGAAAGAAGCGGGCGACAAGATTGACGAAAACGACAAAGCGACCTTGCAAACGGCGATTGACTCGGCGAAAGCGGAGCTTGCAAGCGACGACGACGAACGTATTAAGTCGGCTTACGATAAGCTTATGCAAGACGTTCAACCGGTATTTGCGAAACTCTATCAAGCAAACGGCGGAGCAAACCCTGCTGGGGATAATTCTTCCACCGACGGCGATACCGAATTCCATCAATAAGTCGATTAAACCGCGTTTAGCGGTGGTATAACGAAACGAAATTAAGTTCAACGGGTTTGGTGAATACCGAACCCGTATGGCATTTAAGGTATAAGTATGGCAGAAAAGAAAAATTATTACGACGTTCTCGGCGTGGATAAAAAGGCAACGCCCGAACAAATTAAATCGGCGTATAGAAAATTGGCGATGAAATATCACCCCGACCGCAACCAAGGCAACGCGGAGGCGGCGGAAAAATTTAAGGAAATCAACGAGGCGAACGAAACGCTTTCCGACGAACAAAAACGCGCCGCTTACGATTACGAACTCGAACACCCCGGTATGGGCGGATTCGGTGGTTTCGGTGGCGGTGGATTCGAAGGTGGATTCGGCGGTTTCGAAGATATTTTCTCTAGCTTTTTCGGCGGTGGATTCGGCGGTGGCGCAAGAACGGCGCAGTCGGAAGTCGGCGAAGATATTCAAAGAGAAATGACGTTGTCGTTTATGGACGCTGCAAAGGGTTGCACAAAGACCTTTTCCTATACGCGCAACGCGCCTTGTGAAGCTTGTAAATCGACGGGCGCAAAGGGCGGTACGGAGTATAGTACTTGTTCGCGCTGTCAAGGTAAAGGTATCGTGCAAACGGTACAAAACACCGTATTCGGACGTACGATTCGTCAATCGCCTTGTCCCGATTGCGCGGGGACGGGTCGCGTTATTAAGGAAAAATGCCCCGATTGTAAGGGTAAGGGTTGGCAAAGAAAAGAAGAAGAACTTTCCTTTAATATCCCTGCCGGCGTGGATAAGAATAGTTACATTAAAAAGAAAGGGTTTGGACACGCGGCGCGTGGCGGTGGTTTGCCTGGCGATTTGATTATCACGTTCCGCATCGAACCGCATAAGATTTTCGTGCGCGACGGGTTTGACTTGCATATCGATTTGCCCATTTCGTTCAAGACGGCGGCGCTCGGCGGTACGGTCAAAGTCCCGACCATTGACGACACGTTCGATTTTACCATTCCCGAAGGCACGCAAAGCGGTCAAGTCTTTACCGTTCGCGCTAAAGGGATTAAATCGGCGCGTGGCGGTACGGGGAATTTGATTTTGAAAGTGTTCGTCGAAGTCCCGACAAAACTCTCTAAAGACCAGAAAAAGAATTTCGAAAAGCTGTACGACGAAGTAGAAATCAAACAGTACGATAAGATGAAACGGTATTCGGACAACGTAGAAAGTTTTTACGGCAAGAAACCGTACTCTAAATAAACGTTTTTGCTAAATTTTGCTTAAAAATCGCCAAAAAACACTTTTCTTTTTAAAGCCGAAAAGTAAAAGAATTTTTTAAAAAAGTAATTTTTCAATGAAAAATGTCATAAAAAATATTGACAACTCTTTTCGCGCGTGCTATAATAATAGAGTATTAGAGATTAAAAAGGAGTGGTATGGGCAAAAATGGCAAGAAGAATTAGAGAAGACCATCTTTTTACAGTTGAAAAATCCATTTTTGCGAACAGCCACGTGTTGTTTTTCTGGGTTGCCTGGGTTATCGTTTCGATTGCGACTATTTGGGCCGTGCCTCTTATTATCGATAGAGCTTTGACGGACGATGGAAACCTTTGGAACGCGTTGCTCGGTTTGTACGTAACTCCTGACCTTTTAGCGTTCGCAAAGTCGCCTATTTTAGCGATTATTTGCGGTTCGTCGGCGCTCGTTGGCGTGATTGTCGCGGTATTCGTTATCATTAATATTAAAATGTATAAGGCGTTTTTCTATACCGACCGTATCGTTATCAAGGGCGGGTTCATCGCGAGATGGGAAAAACAAATGCCTTTGACGCCGATTGTCGGCGTACATATGGACCAAAGCTTTTTCGGCCGTATCTTCGATTACGCTTCGTTCACGGTAGAAAAAATCGGACACGACGAATGGAGTTTGGCGTCTGACGGTAAAGTCGGGGAATTGAACGGACCTGAAAGTATTTTGTTCCGTGTTTCCGAAGCATCGGCGATTAAGGAATGTTTGGAAGAACTCGTCATTCGTACGAAAGGCGATATTTCGACGATTATGGGCAACCACGAAACGAAACAGGGCGACCGTATCGCTTCCTTAAGACCTATTTGTTAATCAACTTAAAAAATCACACCGCTTTCGCAATACGCGAAAGCGGTGTTTTTAATGCTATAAAATACGGCGTTCCAAGGGGGATTGGAACGCCGTATTCGACGGTTACGCACGGGAGGACCGAGCGTAACGCCGAGGAGTAAGGGTGCAAGAGATTTTAGGGCAATATCTCTTGCATAAAAGCATAATTAAGTTTTGATTTTGTTCTCTACGCCGTTAGTCGTAAATCAGAACCAAGATTTTGAGTGATAAAATCGTAAGAATACTGCGTTAAAACTTGAATATGCGCAGGGTACTCGTTAATTAGTCTTTATTTGCTTTTGCCGCGGCTACCTTTTCCGCAATCATCGGCGGTACTTCTTCATAGCCTAAGAATTCGGATACGAATTTACCGCTACCACGGGTAAGGGAACGAAGTTCCATCGTATACGTCTTAATTTCCGCAAGCGGAATTTCCGCGATAACGATAGTGGTTTCGCCTTCGGTGTTCGTGCCCATAATCCGACCGCGACGTTTGTTGACGTCGCCCATAACGTCGCCGAGATAAGAATCGGGGATAGCAATCTTCAAGCTGTGAATCGGCTCTAAAAGAACGGGTTTTGCGTTCTTCAAGCCTTCCTTAACGGCAATCCCTGCCGCCATTTTGAAAGAAAGTTCGTTAGAGTCAACGTCGTGATAACTTCCGTCGTAGAGTACCGCTTTTACACCGATAACGGGATAGCCTGCAATAGGACCGGTTGCCATTGCTTCGCGTAAACCTTTTTCAACGGCGGGGAAATAGTTCTTGGGCACTGCGCCACCAACGACTTCTTCTTCGAAAACGAATTCTTCTTCGCAAGGCGAGAAACGAATCTTACAATGACCGTATTGACCGTGTCCGCCCGATTGTTTCTTATGTTTACCTTCCGCTTCCGTCGTACCGCGGATAGTTTCACGGTAAGCAACCTTAGGTTCGCCGAGTTTCATATCCACGCCGTAGCGCATCTTAACTTTTTTAACGAGCATTTCAAGTTGCATATCGCCTTGACCACCGAGCAAGATTTCGCCTGTTTCGACGTTCTTTTCCACGGAGAACGTGTAGTCTTCTTCCGCGAGTTTGCCAAGACCTGCGAATACTTTGTCTTCTTCGCCTTTCTTTTCCGCCGTAACCGACATAAACAACGTCGGCTTAGGGAAGTAGATAGGCGTAAAGCGAACTTTCGCGTTCGGGTCGCAAAGGGTATCGCCCGTGTTGGTGTTGTTGAGTTTATTGACCGCGCCAATGTCGCCTGCAACGAGTTCGTCAACGGGTTCCATCTTCTTACCACGAAGAAGATATACTTGCCCAATCCGTTCTTCCTGTTCGGTGTTCGCGTTCCAAACGGTTGAACCGCTCTTAAGCGTACCGCGGAAACTCTTTAAATAGCTAAGTTTTCCCGAATACGGGTCGATGACCGTCTTAAAGACTTGCGCTGCGAACGGCGCGTTTTCTTCCAAGGTAACGTTAATGACTTTATCGTTGTCCAAATCGTCCGCAAGCGTATTCGTACGTTCTTGGGCTTGGGGCATATACGTAACGATTTCGTTCAAAAGATTGATAACGCCACGGTTTTGGAGCGCCGAGCCTGCCATAACGGGAATGGTGTTTACCGTCGCGATACCCATACGAATACCGCGAATGGTTTCTTCTTTGGTAAGTTTTCCGTCTTCGAAGAATTTATCGAGCAATACTTCGTCGTTTTCTGCCGCCGTTTCCATCAACGCGTTTTGCATTTCTTCTACTTGCGCTTTGAGTTCTTCGGGAATAGGAATTTCTTGCGGTCCGCCTTCCTTAAATAAATACGCGCGTTCTTGCAATGCGTTGATACAACCTTGCATTTTGCCGTTTTCCATAATAGGAATTTGAATAGGCGCAAGCTTACCGGCGTATTTAGCGCGAAGCGCTGCAACCGTGCCAACGTAATCTGCGTTTTCTTTATCCATACCGTTGATAAAGATAATGAGCGGTTTGCCGAGTTTTAAGCAATAATCGACCACGCTTTCCGCACCGATGGGGATAACCCCGTTCGCGCCGATAACGAGCAACGCGCCGCCGGCTGCACGCAACCCTTCGTTGCGTTCGCCTTCAAAATCATAAAAACCGGGCAAGTCGAGAAGGTTAATCTTAACGTCTTTCCAAACGAGATAGGAGCAAGACGTGTATATGGACATCTTTTTACTGCGTTCGAGTTCGTCGTAGTCGGACACCGTCGTGCCGTCACCGACCTTACCCATACGGTCGATTGCGCCACCGTTAAAAAGCATTGCTTCGCAAAGCGTGGTTTTACCTTCGCCACCGTGTCCGATGACCGCAATGTTGCGGATATTTTCGCCTGTGTAATTCATAATATTTGTTCCCCCTTGAAACTTAGAAATTTTTTTCACGCGCCCGTAGATTAAAATTTTGCGTTCGCGTTACTTTCTACCATTATATTATATTTTTTAACATTTTTCAAGGGTTTTTTGAAAAAAATTTTTAATTTTATTTGAAAAATTTTTAAAACGTACAAAAATTAGCTTAAAAAGGGAAAAACGGTCGGGATTTTTCGGAAAATACGGCGTTGGGAAAGGTTGACAAACGAAAAAAAAGCGTTTATAATAAAGGAGTAAAGCCCTTTGCGGTTGTAAAAGGGGAGAAGGTAAAGCAAAAATGGAAGGAAAGATTTATTTAGACCACGCGGCGACGACTCCGCTGGATAGGGAAGTATTTGAGAAAATGATTCCCTTTTATACGGACGTTTTCGGAAACGCCGACTCTCTGCATTCGTTCGGGCGTAGCGGTCAAAACGCCGTCGATAACGCGCGGGATAAGATTGCGGAATTAATCGGCGCGAAACCGAGCGAAATTTACTTCACTTCGGGGGGTACGGAAAGCGATAATTGGGCGATGCTTGGCGGTGCGTACGCGATGAAAAAACAGGGCAAAACGCATCTTTTGACGTCGTCAATCGAGCATCACGCCGTTTTGTCGAGCGCGGAACGTTTGGAAAAGGACGGGTTTGACGTCGAATATTTGCCTGTGAACGCAGGTGGTAGAGTGGAAATAGCGGAAGTGCAAAAACGGTTGAGAGCGGATACTGCGCTCGTCGCGGTAATGGGCGCGAACAATGAAACGGGCGCGATTCAGCCAATCAAAGAGATTGGCGAGCTCGTAAAGAAAAACGGCAGTTTGTTTTTTACCGACTGCGTGCAATACGCGCCCTATCGCAAAATAAACGTAGCCGATATCAACGCGGATATGATTTCCATATCGTCGCATAAGTTCTACGGTCCGAAAGGTTGTGGCGTTTTGTACGTTAAAAAGGGCGTAGCGGTGGAAAAACTCATTGCCGGCGGTGAGCAGGAACGGGGTATGCGTGGCGGAACGCTGAACGTACCGTCTATCGTCGGGTTTGCCTACGCGTTTGAAAAATGCGTTCAAGAACAAGAGCGGAACGCGGAAAAATTAAAAACTTTACGCGAAGTTTTTTTGCGTGAACTTTTAAAAATCGACGGGGTAACTTTAAACGGCGAATTTGTGGAAGAAAAAAGTGTTCCGTCGGTCGTGAACGTACGCATTGAAGGCGTGGACAACGGCACGTTCCTTTATAATATGGATTTGAACGGGATTGCCGTGGCGGCGGGTTCGGCGTGCGCGAGCGCGTCGTTAAAACCCAGTCACGTGTTGACGGCAATGGGGTTGACGGAAAAACAAGCCAAGTCGTCCGTGCGGTTTAGTTTCGGGAAAGACAATACGAAAGAAGAATTGCTTTTTACCGCCAAGACGGTAGAAAAAATCGTGAAAAAATTAAAAAGTAAATAAAAAATCGTCAAAAAAGCTTTGCAATTCTTTACTAATGACAAAAAAAGTGTTATAATTAAAAAGTAATAAAAAAACAAAAACTTGGAGGTAAATAAAATGGCACACGTAATTACGAACGAATGCGTTGCTTGCGGAGCTTGCGAAAGCACCTGCCCCGTAGAAGCAATTAAACTTGGCGAAGAAGGTATCTACGTTATCGACCCCGATACCTGCGTTGATTGTGGCGCTTGCAAAGACGGTTGCCCCGTTGGCGCGATTAACGAATAATCGTTTTCTAAAGATAAAAAATCAGTCCTTTCACAGGGCTGATTTTTTTTATAAAAGGTTTGAGCCGTTGGGATTATACCGCCTTTAATTGGGTACACTATTAGTATTACTATAATAAGGCGGAAAGAAAAAATGGAAAAAATAGTAACGGCTAAACCGTTCGGGGTAAGGGACAAAGTCGGGTATATGTTCGGAAACGTCGCGAACGATTTTACGTTCACGTTTGCGAGTATGTTTTTAACGGTTTTTTATACCGACGTTTTAAAAATTAACGCAGGGCTCGTCGGAACGATGTTCTTGCTCGCAAGGGTTTTAGACGCGTTTACCGATACCTTGATGGGCAGAATTGCCGATAAAGTAAAATCAGGCAAAGGGGGTAAATTCAAGCCGTGGCTATTGCGTATGTGCGGTCCGGTTGCACTTGCGAGTTTTTTAATGTACCAAACGGGTATGGCGAACGCGCCGTTAGGGCTTAGAATCGCGTATATGTTTTCAACCTATTTGCTTTGGGGGAGCGTATGCTATACCGCAATCAATATCCCCTACGGTTCAATGGCGTCGGTAATGAGTAACGAAGCGGACGATAGGGCGTCGCTTTCTACCTTTCGTGGCGTTGGTTCGTTGATACCGCAAGTGGTGGTAGGCGTAATTATGCCGATGGTGCTTTATACGACGCTTGCGGACGGCACGAAGGTCGTGAACGCGCCTGCGTTTTTGAGCGTGGCGTTCGTTTTGGCGGTGGCGAGCGTGGTTTGTTATTTAATTTGCTATTTTATGTGCACCGAGCGAGTCGAGTTGACGCAAAAACGTAAAAAAGTTCCGTTCAAAGTAACGTTAAAGACGTTGCTTGGCAACCGCGCGTTAATCGGTATCGTCATCGTTTACGTGTGTTTTCTCGGCGCGCAAATGCTCAACCAAACGATTAACAATTATATCTTTAAAGACTATTTCGAAAACACGATGGGCTTAACCATATTAAACGCGGTTGGTTTCTTACCTGTCCTTGTGCTTTCGCCCGTCGCCGTACCGTTGACGAGAATGTTCGGAAAAAAGGAAATCGGCGTCGTTGCGTCCGTTTTGGGCGCAATTTCGTATAGTTTATTGTTTATCTTGCAAACCAATAATATGTGGGTGTACGTCATACTCAGCATCGTTGGGTCGGTTGGGTTTGGGTTGTTTAACTTAATCGTATGGGCGTTTATTAGCGATATTATCGACGACCACGAAGTTCGCACGGGGAATAGGGAAGACGGTACGATTTACGCCGTTTGTTCCTTTTCAAGAAAACTCGGTCAGGCGCTTGCGAGTGGGTTTGGCGGTTGGTCACTCGCGTTGATAGGGTACGTGGAAGGCGCGTCTAAGCAACCTGCATCCGTCAATTTGGGTATTTACAATATCGCGACGCTCGTACCTGCCTTGTTGTATGTCGCCGTAGGCGTTACGCTTGCGTTCGTCTATACGCTCAATAAAAAGCGAGTGCTTAAAAACGTAGAAATTTTAAAAGAAAGGCGAAGATAAATAAAACGCGTGATATTCATCACGCGTTTTATTTATTGGTTTTCATTGTTTTCGTCTGTTTTTTTCTTTTTAAAAGCCGTTAAGACTTTCTTTTCCGTGCCGTTTATGATTCGTTTGATATTCTCGATATGTTTCCAAATAATAACGCCTAAAATTACTAACGAGAAAATTCCTGCGAGCCATTGACTCGTGCAAAATAAGTACACGGTAATGGCAAGTGAAGTTGTAAACGAACCGAAAATAATGTAGTTCGTGAGCAAAATAACGGCGATGACGACGGGGGTCATACTAAGCGCGTATAAGGGTGCCATCGTGTAAATCACGCCGACGCAGGTTGCGTGGCCTTTTCCGCCTTTGAACTTATTATAAAAGGGAAAAATGTGTCCAAGTACCGCCGAAAAACCCGTAAGCCAATGCGCTAACGTAACGTCAGGGAAAAGGAGTTTCATCAATAAAATCGCAAAAACCGCCTTAAAAACGTCGTGGAAAAAGACCAAAAGTCCCGCTTTCCAACCAACCTGCGTAACGGTATTGCTCGTCGTGAGCGCGCCCGTGCCTTCTTTGTTTAGATTGATTTTCTTAAATTTCGAAACGTAAAAAGCCATATTCGAACAGCCGAATAAATAGCCGATTACGACGGCGAGTACGTATTCCATAAAATTACCCCCTAAGTTAAAATTCCGTCGAAAGTTTCTTCGAATATTTCGCAAAGCATTGCCAACAAATAAAAATTCGGTTCGCATACGCCTTTTTCCCACGCGCTAATCGTACGTTGGTCCACGGACAGTTTTTCCGCAAGCTCTTTTTGCGTCATACCCGTGCTTTGGCGTAAATGCTTTAAATTTTCCGCAAAATTGATTTGTTTCATATTTATGCTCTCCCCACAACAATTATGTTACCAAAATTATTGGTATATTGTATTATTTACCAAAAACTTTGGTAAATATGAGTTAAGATTAAATAAAAAAGCCGTTTGCAGAAACAAACGGCAAAAGTGGGGAAAGAAATGGGTAATAAAAAAACCCGTTTGCCGAGTGGCAAACGGGTTTTTGTTTAATTGAAACTCAAGATTAAAGTTCAGCGAAGTACTTAATCGTTCTAACCATTTGGCTGGTGTAGGAGTTTTCGTTGTCGTACCAAGAAACGACTTTAACGAGCGTAGAGCCGTCGCCCATAGGCATGCACTTGGTTTGCGTAGCGTCGAAGAGCGAACCGTAGGTGATACCAACGATATCGGAAGAAACGATTTCTTCTTCGGTGTAACCGAAAGATGCGGAAGCCGCGTTCTTCATTGCTGCGTTTACGGTAGCTGCGTCAACTTCGCCTTCGCAGATAGCTACGAGTTGGGTAAGCGAACCGGTGGGAACGGGAACGCGTTGAGCGCAACCGTCAAGTACGCCGTTGAGTTCGGGGATAACAAGACCGATAGCCTTTGCAGCGCCGGTGGAGTTGGGAACGATGTTCGCAGCGGCAGCGCGTGCACGACGGAAGTCGCCCTTTCTGTGAGGTCCGTCGAGAACCATTTGGTCGCCCGTGTAAGCGTGAATGGTGGTCATATAACCTTTCTTGATTTTAGCAAGCTTGTTCAACGTGTTTGCCATAGGAGCAAGACAGTTGGTGGTGCAGGACGCTGCGGAGATGATGTTGTCTTCTTTCGTCAACGTCTTTTCGTTTACGCTGTAAACGACGGTAGGAAGGTCGTTGCCTGCGGGAGCGGAAATAACGACTTTCTTTGCGCCTGCTTTGATGTGCGCTTCGGACTTAGCTTTGGACGTGTAGAAACCGGTACATTCCAAAACTACGTCAACGTTGAGTTCTGCCCAAGGGCAGTTTACTGCGTCTTTTTCTGCGTAGATTTTAATGGTTTTGCCGTTAACGGTAATCGTACCTGCGGTATCGTCAGCGGATACGGTGTCAGCGAGCGCGTATCTGCCTTGAGCAGAATCGTACTTAAGAAGATGCGCGAGCATGGAAGGGCTCGTCAAGTCGTTAATAGCGACTACTTCGTAACCTTCTGCGCCGAACATTTGTCTGAACGCAAGACGACCGATACGGCCGAAACCGTTGATTGCAACTTTTACGTTTGCCATGATGAATTTCCTCCAAATTTATGAAAATTTTATTTAGTGCCTATTGAATCGAACGTGGCTAAAGATTTAAACCGCATTCAACCGATTACATTTTACCATACTTTTCAAGTTTCGTCAATCGTTTCAACGGACAAGCCGAAAAATATTTTTAATGAAAAGGTCGCGCTTTTTTTCGGCGAATTGCGTAATTTTTTCAAAATTTATGATAAATTTTGTCAAGGCTGAAAAAATCGTTCATTTTTCAACGCCTTTTCACATATATTTAACGGGCTAAAAGTTGACAAATTTTTATCTATATTATATAATTATGTAAAAGATAATTTAGGCGGCAAACTATGTTAAAATCTTTATGGCATAAATTGAAAGAATCGGCGGTGAGCGTTTTCCCCGTCGCCGTTATCGTTATGCTATTGAATTTGACTCCGCTCGTGCGCTTTACTTTGACGGAAACTATCGTCTTTGCCATTTGTTCGCTTGCGCTCGTGATGGGTATGGCGCTTTTCAATCTTGGCGCGGATATGGCGATGACGCCGATGGGCGAGCAAGTCGGTTCGGGCTTGCCCAAGTCGGGGAAATTCTCGCTTTTACTTCTCGTTGCGTTCGTAATGGGCGTTTGCGTTACCATCGCTGAACCTGATTTGACCGTACTCGCATCTCAAGTGAAAGAAATTATCAACGGTACGACCTTGATTGTAACCATTGGTATCGGCGTGGGGGTGTTTTTGACTTTAGGGTTGTTAAGAGTAGTGTTTAGACTTAATCTTGCGCACCTTATGACCTTTTTCTATATGCTCCTTTTTGCGTTTGCAGGCTTAATTTTGGAGAACGGGAACGGAAGTTTTTTGCCACTTGCTTTCGATTCGGGCGGGGTAACGACGGGTCCGATTACCGTTCCGTTTATTATGGCTCTCGGCGTGGGCGTATCGTCCGCACTCGGCGATAAACACGACAAGGAAAGCAGTTTCGGTTTTATCGCGCTTTGCTCGATTGGACCTATTCTTGCGGTTATGCTCTTAGGTCTTTTCACGAGCGGAACGGTTGATTATCGTTTGCCCGATTATACGATGCAATCGGGCGCAGGCGAGATTTTAAAAACGCTTTGGCATACGAGTGGAGAAGTCGCGATTGCGGTTTTACCCATCGTCGCGTTCTTCTTTTTGTTGCAGTTTTTGCTTTTAAAACTCCCTAAAAAACGTATTATCCAAATCGTCGTCGGCGTTTGCTATACTTTTTTTGGACTGGTTATTTTCCTTTCGGCGGTGTCGATTGGATTCGTGCCCATTGGCTATAAAATGGGTACGCAACTTGCCGAACAATCCCCCGCGTTACTCGTTTTATTCGCGTTCTTGCTCGGTCTTACCGTCGTACTTGCCGAACCGGCGATTCACGTTTTGAACAAGCAAGTGGAAGAAGTTACGGGCGGTGCGGTCAAGAAATCTTCGATGATGATTGCTTTATCTGTCGGCGTGGGCGTGGCGATTGCTTTGTCCGTCGTGCGCGCGATTTTCGATTTTAGCATTTTGTATTATCTGATTATCGGGTATTTTATCTCGCTGGGGCTTTCTTTCTTCGTACCCAAACTGTACACGGCGATTGCGTTCGACTCGGGCGGTGTTGCAAGCGGTCCGCTTACGTCCAGCTTTATTTTGCCGTTCCTTGTGGGCGTGTGCGCGGTATTGCAGGGGGAGAGTAAAGTGCTTTTGGACGCGTTCGGGCTCGTTTCGATGGTTGCGATGACTCCGCTTATCTCAATACAGGTACTCGGTTTTAAAGCGGTGGCGACCAAGCGCGTGCGTGAAAAACTCGCGATGAAACGTATTTTGGCGGCGGACGACGAGCAAATTATTAAATTTATGAAATAAGGAGAGGTAGGTATGGCTTTAAAGACGGTTAAAAAACCTAAAAAAGAGAAATCCGCCTCGACGGATTTCAAAAAACTCAAACTTTTGGTTGCCATCGTAAACCGTAATAAAACGGAGTTCTATATGGACTTTTTAAGCGGTTTCGAAGTGAATTTCCAAACGGCGGCGTTGGGGCGCGGTACGGCAAAATCGGAGACGCTACACTTGCTTGGTTTGGAAGAAACGGATAAAGGGGTAATTTTTAGCGTAATCAAAGAAGAACGGACGGAAGAAATTTTACGCGAGCTTGAAAACAAATTCCAAACGCTCAAAAAGGGCAAAGGCGTTGCGTTTACCGTGCCTTTGACGAGCGTAATCGGCGTAGCGATTTACCGCTTTTTAAGTAACAATAGAACGGTGTAAGGAGAAAGACGAATGAAATATACTCATCAAGCAATCATTTGTATCGTAAATAGCGGTTATTCGGGCGAAGTTATGGACTCCGCAAAGAAATTCGGAGCACGTGGCGGTACGGTATTAAACGCACGCGGTACGGCGAATAAGGACGCGGAAAAGTTCTTCGGGATTTCCGTCGAATCGGAAAAGGAAATCGTTTTAATCGTCGTTCAAAGCAATCTCGTGGACGATATTCTCCACGCTCTTTATCAGGAAGTTGGGCTGAATACGCCCGGTCAGGGCATTGCCTTCGCTCTGCCCGTCGACAACGTCGTCGGTATCGCAACCGAAACGAACGAAAAACAAGAAAAATAAGGTTAAAAGAATTATAAAAAGGACTTGGATTGAGAAATCCAAGTCCTTTTTGGGTTAGTTGTCGTTTGAAATTAGAACGCTTTACCTGCCGAACCAAGCACGTTGACAATCTTGTGTTTTACCATTTCTTTCATCATCATACGCGCGTCGCCAAGGTATTGACGGGGGTCGAAGTGGCTAGGGGATTCGTTGAAGTGCTTTCTAATCGCAGCGGTGAACGCTACGCGAAGGTCGGAGTCGATATTGATTTTGCAAACCGCCATTTGAGCGGCTTTTCTAAGTTCGCTTTCGGGAATACCGATAGCGTCGGGCATGTGTCCGCCGAATTGGTTAACGATAGCAACCTTATCTTGGGGAACGGACGACGCGCCGTGAAGAACGATGGGGAAGCCGGGCAATCTCTTGCCGATTTCTTCTAAGATATCCAAACGGAGTTTGGGGTCTTGACCGGGCTTGAACTTATACGCGCCGTGGCTCGTGCCGATTGCGATTGCAAGCGAGTCGATGCCCGTCTTTTGGGTAAATTCTTCTACTTCGTCAGGGGAAGTGAATTGCGCGTCAGCCGCGTCAACGTTTACGTCGTCTTCGATACCTGCGAGTTTACCGAGTTCCGCTTCAACGACTACGCCGTGGTCGTGCGCGTATTCAACGACTTTCTTCGTAATAGCGATATTTTCTTCCCAAGGATGGGACGACGCGTCAATCATAACGGAAGTGAAACCGCTGTCGATAGACGCTTTGCAGATTTCGAAGTCTGCGCCGTGGTCAAGGTGCATAGCGATGGGAATTTCGTTCGTTTCAACCGCAGCTTGTACGAGATGCTTTAAATATACGGGGTTCGCATATTTTCTCGCACCGGCGGAAACTTGCAAAATAACGGGAGATTTTTCTTCGTTTGCTGCTTCCACGATTGCTTGAATCATTTCCATATTGTTTACGTTGAAAGCGCCGATAGCGTATTTTCCAGCGTAAGCTTTTTTAAACATTTCGGTAGTGGTTACCAAAGGCATAGGTGAGTCCTCCAAATTTTATTTATTACCGAAAACATTATAGCTTATTTTTTAATAAAAAGCAAACAAAACGGCGCGCTTTCATAAAAATGTTTTTAATTTTGAATAAATACGTACGCGCGCGCATACGCGCGTACGCGTATATTATTAAAGGAATAAAGGGTTAAAAAAAGGCAAATCTTTTGAAAATTAAAGGGAAAACAAAAAAAATCAAAAAAAATAAAAAAAAATGAAAAAACCGACGCAAAACAGCTTGACTAAATTTTCGTTTCATAATACAATTATTAGGCAAGTTAAGGAAAGGGCGAAAAAATACCGTTTTTCCCCGTTAGTTTAAACGGTAAATTCCCCCGAATTTTAACGCTGAATAAGAAAAAAATACACACGAACATAAGGAGTAACAAGATATGAAAACCTATATGGCTAAAGCCGAAACGGTTGAAAGAAAATGGTATGTCGTAGACGCTGAAGGTCTTACCCTTGGTCGTCTTGCGTCCAGAGTTGCTGCGGTTCTCCGCGGTAAAACGAAACCCAACTACACTCCCAACGTTGATACGGGCGATTTCGTTATCGTTATCAACACCGATAAAGTAGTTTTGACGGGTAAGAAGTTGGAAAACAAATTTTATAGATACCACACCGGTTACATCGGCGGGCTCAAAGAAATTCCTTACAAGAAGATGATGGAAGAAAAGAGTGACCTTGCCGTTTACGAAGCGGTGAAAGGTATGTTGCCCAAGAACAGCCTTGGCAGAGCGATGATTAAAAAGCTCCGCGTATATAAGGGTAGCGAACATAACCACGCAGCGCAAAAACCCGAAACGCTTAAAGTTGACTAAGGAGAGTATTGAATTATGGCTAAATCGAATTTGAAAAAGAAACTTCAATTCTGGGGAACGGGTAGAAGAAAGAAGGCGATTGCTCGTGTTCGTCTTATCCCCGGTGGTAACGGCACGATTGTAATCAACGACCGCGCTTTCGAAGACTACTTCCCTCAAGGAACTCTTCAATACATCGTTAAGCAACCTATCGCGTTGCTTGAAGTTGACGGCAAATACGATATTTTCGTAAACGTTGTCGGCGGTGGTTACACCGGTCAAGCAGGCGCTATTCGTCTTGGCGTAGCACGCGCGCTTTTGGAAGCTGAAGAAAACAGCCGTCCCGCGCTTAAGAAAGCAGGTTTCTTAACCCGCGACCCGAGAGCAAAGGAAAGAAAGAAGTACGGCTTGAAGAAAGCTCGTCGCGCACCTCAATTCTCGAAGAGATAAGAAAAAAACGAACGTACCCTTGTGGTGCGTTCTTTTTTTCTTAATTTTATAAAACGAAGCGACGAGCTTTCTTAAATTGTAGGGCTCCCAAAAAAGATTTGCGAAGCAAAGATTTTTAGGGATAAAGTCGGAGCAACGGAGAAAGTGGCAAGCCCACGAACAGTGGGATTGCTAAAAAACGGCGTTAGCTCCGACGACGTCGCGCACCTCAATTCTCGAAGAGATAAGAAAATGGAGATACGATTTTCGTATTTCTTTTTTTATACAAAGCCGTCTTATTTTACTTGACAAAGTAAGGTTGAACTAGTATAATAAGTATGACAAGTATGAAAAGTATGAATTTTCATACCAAAAGGAGCAAACGAAAAAATGGATAAGAATAAATACGTTGGGATTTGTAAGGTTGGAGAAAAGGGGCAAATCGTAATCCCCAAAGAAGTGAGAACGATGTACGATATTAAGCCGGGGGATAGCATTGTTTTGCTTTGCGATACGAAAAAAGGTATTGCGTTGGTTAAATCGGACTTTATCGAAAATTTAACGGATAAAATTCTTTAACAAGGGGTAAGTATGAGTATTATTACTATTACCGACGTAAGCAAAAATTATAAAGAAAAAAGGGCGCTAAATAACGTTTGTTTACAAATCGAACAGGGGGAATTGTTTGGGCTTTTGGGGGTAAACGGCGCGGGGAAAACGACTTTGATAAAAATTCTTTGCGGATTGACTAAAAAGACGGGCGGAACGGTAACGCTCGACGGGTTTGATTTGGATACGCAAATGGACAAAATCAAAGAAATCGTGGACGTTTCTCCGCAGGAGACTTCCGTTGCAAACAATTTGACGGTCAAAGAAAATTTAGAGTTTATCGCGCAAATTTATGATAATAACGACGAAACCGCCGTCAACGAAATCGTGGAAATTTTTAGTTTAGGCGAAGTGTTAAACCAACGCGCGAAAACGCTTTCGGGCGGATATAAAAGACGACTTTCGATTGCGATTGCGCTCGTTTCCAAGCCTAAAATTTTGTTCCTTGACGAGCCGACGTTAGGGTTGGACGTTTTTGCGCGTCGCGAGCTTTGGCGGATTATTGAAAAGCTCAAAAAGAGCGTAACAATTATTCTCACGTCCCATTATTTAGAAGAAATAGAGCATTTGTGCGACAGAGTGGCGATTTTATCTAAAGGAGAACTTTTACAAGTGGGTACGATTGAGCAAATCAAACGGCAAACGGAGTCGAACACGTTCGAAGACGCGTTTATCAAGTTGGTGGAGAAGTCGAATGGATAAAATAATTAATTTTTATAAAAGGAATTTAAAAGAAGTTTTGCGTGACCCGATTATTTATATTTTTTGTTTGGGTTTTCCGCTCGTTATGCTCGTGTTGTTTCAAGTGATTAACCGATACACGGGCGGAAGTACGCCGACGTTTGAGCTTCGCGCGTTATTGCCTGGGATTATTATGTTTTCCTATACCTTTGTTATGCTTACGATGGCGTTGTTGGTTTCAAAAGACAGACAAACGTCTTTTTTGAAACGCTTATATTCTTCGCCGATGAAAGCCGAGCATTTTATTTTAGGCTACGCGTTGGTTGGCGTTAGCGTTGGGTTGGCGCAAACGCTGATTTGTATTGCAACGGGTTGGGTGATTGCCTTAATTTCGAGCGTCGACTTCTTATCCTTTGGGCAAATCTTGCTTTTAATCGTTAGCCAACTCCCCATACTGCTCACGAGCGTGTTTTTCGGGGTTTTGTTCGGGGTAATTTTTAACGATAAGTCCGCGCCTGGGATTTGCTCGGTGTTTATAAGTTTGGCGGGTATGTTAGGCGGTTGCTGGATGCCAGTGGAACAGATGGGGGATTTTGAAACGTTTTGCCGATTTTTGCCGTTCTACCCGTCCGTGTATATCGGTAGAGTGGTTACGCACGCGGAAAAACTGTTTCAAGAATCGTATACGTTCGACGGCGTCGCGTCTTTGGGACTCATTCCAATCACCGTATTTATGCTTGCAGGGATTATTTTATCGTTCGTCGTCTTTAAACGGAATATGGTGAGCGATAAATAAAAATAGCGGGGCTTGTCTATGAAGTAAACTCCGATTTATTTCAACGCTGAACTTTGTGGTTCAGCGTTTTTTTTGTCTACCTGCGCGAATTTCGTGACGTAAAAGAAAATCCGAGCAAGCGTTGGGTTTTTCTTGATTGGTTTCGTCCGTTTTAGGGTTTTCGGGGTTTGAAACGTGGTCGGTCCGTTCGTTTTGTTCGTTCGTCGGCAAAGGGTTTTGGACGGAAGAAAGTTGGTCGGCGGAATCGGGATTTTCGGAAAAAAGCGTAGATTTGAGTAAATTGAACAGGGCAAAGGGTTGCATAAAGAAAAAAAACCTCCATTTTCACAAATTTCACTTAAATTAGCGAAAAAAACAAGCTGTTTTTGATTGATTTAATTGACGAATTGAGTTATAATAGAATATGCGTTAATATAGTCGGAAAATACACTTGTTTTCCGATTTAGCAAATTTTTAAGGAGTCCTAACTTATGCGGGATAAATTTAAAAAACTTATCGGCGTTGCGCTTGCGGGTACGATGATGCTCGGCGCTCTTGCCGGTTGTAGTGAAGAGAACTATCAAGGCGACAAACTTGACGGGTTTGACGCCACGGCGGAAGTAAAGCAAGGCACGAACGGTGGTTTTGCCGTTCAAAAGGGCGATTGGATTTACTTTATTAACGGACACGAAGATTATACGGCGGAAAACGTGTACGGCGAAGTCGTAAAAGGCTCGTTGCTCCGTATCAAAGAAGCTGATTTGAAAGCGAAGAACTATTCCAAGACCGACGTGGTCGTTCCGATGTTGTTCGTTGCGCAAAACTTCGACGCTGGTATTTATATCTACGGCGATAGAGTTTATTTTGCAACGCCTACGACGGATAAAGACCTTGACGGTAACACGGAAAATACTTGGCTTGACTTTAAGAGCGCGAAACTCGACGGTACGTCGACGATGAAAGGCAACTATTTCCGTTTGGAAAACAACGCGGTACAATACCGTTTTGTGGAAGAAAACGGCGTAGTTTACTGCTTATACGTGGAAGATAGTACGCTTTATTCGTACAACACGAATACGAACGAAACGACCACGCTCGTTAAGGGCGCGTCCAACTATTATTTTGATGAATCGGATGCGGAAAACCCCAACGTTTACTATACGATGAGCGTAACGTACGATATTGATTCCGACCATTCGACTTCTGCGGACTATAACCAAGTCTATATGGTAAACGCAGGCGCTACTGCAACGACGAGCGAAGCGGACGGGCTTATGAAGTACACCGTAAAGGACGAAACGGGTAAGGAGTACAGAACGTACGAATTCAAGAAATCCTTTATGGAAGACAAGAACGAAGAAGCGAAAGAAGCGGATAAGAAAATTTCTAAGGAAGATTTGCCTTACGATTTGAGCGATTATTCGACCTATCCCTACGTGAACTTGGGTAAACTCGTGCTCGACGGTAAAGGTAGCTTTGCGGAAGCGAACCCTTCGACGCAATACAACGACGCGCAAGCGGGTGAAGCGGACGCGCCTTACGGTTACACCTACACCGTACAATCCTACGAAAACGGCGGTTTGTTCTTTAAGAGAAAGGACAATATCTCTGCGAAAGAATATCTTTATTACGTTGCTAACGACGCGGTAAAGGCGGATACGTGGAAGTCCGTTAGCGGTAACGCAAGCGCGTTGCTCGTATCCAAGGATTTGACGACGGCGACGGCTGACGCGGTATATTATTCGACCGCTTACGGCGACCAAGCGTATATCTACTTTGCGGACGGTAAGATTACGAGAGTGGAAAACGGCTCGTCCATTGTAATGGAACAATCTGCCGGCGAAGCGACGCTTTGGATGATTCAAGGCGATTACCTTTACTATTATACCGCTGGTACGAACGGTAATAATTTGAAACGTATCAACTATACCGGTAACGCAACCGATTACAACCTTGCGTTCGGTAGCGAAGAATACTTCACTTCGACGGTTGGTTTTATCGATTGGAACTCGGCTTGGTATAAGCCTGAATTCTTCGGCAACGTACTTTTGTACTCCAACGCGCAAGCGGTTGGCGACGCAAGCTATAACTACGTATGGGCGTTCGATATGACGGGCGCGGACGGAATGATGACGGCGGAAGAACTTAACGCAGTCGTTGATAAGTACGAAGACGCTCAAGAAAAAATTAGCGAAATCGCGGATGCCGATAGCAAAGTTAAAAACGTACTCGATTACGTATTTGCTACCGATTCGACTTCCCTTTACGATACGATTAAGGACGAAGAAGATTATTTCGACGACGACCAAAAAGAATTGGTTAAGGGCTTTAAAGAAGACGAAACGGACAGTTATAGACAAAACTACTACGTGAACTTGGTAGGTAAGGTTAGCGAAAGCGACGCGGAAGCGATGGAAGAAGCGTGGTTGACGACCATCACGCCCGCAAGCGATGAAGAAGAAACGACGGAAGAAGATACCGGACTTGAAACTTGGGCAATCGTTCTTATCTGCGTAGGTAGCGTTCTCGTAGCAGGCGGTATTGCGTTTGCAATTTGGTATTTCGTATCGGCAAACAAGAAGAAGAAAGCTGCTTTAAAGGCTGCGGAAGCTACCGTAAACGCTTACAAAAAGCGCATCGACACGACGGACGATAAATCTATCGACGTTTACGCAGACGAAGAAACGACGGAAGAAACCGTTGAAGAAACTGCTGAAGAAACGGTTGAAGAAACGGTTGAAACGGAAGAAGTGACTGAAGCGACGGAAGTTGTTGAAGAGCAAATTTCTGAAGAAACAAACGAATAAATTGGATAAAAATAGTCGATTTTGAAAAATCGACTATTTTTGTTATAAGAAAAGTAAAAAAAATTGAAAAAGTCGTAAAAATATATAAAAAAAGACTAAAAAACAGTTTACAAAATCGATAAATATTAATATAATATAGCAAAATATATAGAAAGCTCTAAGGTTTAGAGCAAGGGAGAAAAAGGTAAGGGTATGGCGAATTATATTTTATGTCCGAGATGCGAGTTGAATTTTATCGACGCAGACGAACAAGACTATTGCGAAGTATGTTTAAAAGAATTGACCGGCGTAAAATCTTTTGTGGATAATCTCGAAGAAGAAGAGAGCGGTGAAGAAATGGAACTTTGTCCGCTTTGTGGCGAAAACCGTATGCGGTTTGGCGAAGATATGTGCGACGAATGTAAAAAGAAATCCGTTTACGAAGACGAAGTGGACGAAGGCGAAGAAACGGACGACCCCGACAAAACGGACGCCTGGAGAATGTTCCAAGACGACGAAGAAGAACCGCTTGATATCGGTATCGACGAAAGCGAATTTGAAGACGAATACGAAGACGAAGAAGAAATGGAAGAAGAATCCGTTGAAGACGATTTCGAATACGTATCCGCCGACGATTACTCTGCTGACGACGACGATGACGACGATGACGACGACGATGACGACGATTTCTAATTAAAGTAAAATGCAAACGACCTTTTCGGTGAGTACCGAAAAGGTCGTTCTTTCCTTTACGATTTACTATAAATCGTCCGCGTCTTGAACGGGTTTTTCGCCGTTCTTAGGATTGCCCGTATAACTACCTAAAACGTCTGTTTTTGACTCAAAGTCAAGCACGTCTAACGCTTTTTTAGTAGGGGCAGGTACGCGATTTTTAAATTTAGTCTTCATTTTTTTCGTTCATTTTGTTCTTGGAAGAACAGTTCTTAGAACCGCAATTTTTCGAACCGCAATTCTTGGTTTTGTTGTTTTGTTTGTTGTTCATTTTGTTTTGCTTGTCCATTAAATTAACCCCCTTTGAAAAATAGTTTATCAATCCAAAGGCGCGGAAATTACATTCTCACGCCTTCGAAAGGCAAATGAAGTTCGACGTAGCCCTGTTTTGCTTTGCAAAGCGGACAAACTTTCCACGCTTCGGTGGAAACGTGCGAATGACCGCATTCGCTACAAATCCAAAGGATAGGGCTATCGTTTTTATACAGCGCACCGTCTTTTACCGCGCCTGCCAAATATTTAAATACCGCTTGATGTTGTTCTTCTACTTTCGCGACGAGTTCAAAGAGCTTTGCAACGTCTTTAAAGCCTTCTTCTTCCGCGATTTTTGCGAAATTAGGATAGATAGCCGTCGCTTCGTCCTTTTCGTCGCTTTCGGCGAATTTAAGCCCTTCTAAAAGCGTACCGGCGTGGAAAGGATAACCTGCGTCAAGTTTAATATTTTCTTTGCTACCGCCCTTTTCAATAATATGATTGAAAAATTGCGTCGCGTGGAGCGTTTCGTTTTTTGCGATATGACGAACGGTATCCGAAAGCGTTTTCAGTTCTTCTTGCATGGCAAGTTTTGCAATCATTTGATAGCGCATACCCGCTTGACATTCGCCTGCAAACGCGGACGCGAGATTTTGATAAGTTTTAGTTTTTGTAAAGTCCATAAAATTCTCCTTTATTTGCGTTTGCTATCAGTTTGTTACGGTTTGTATAAAATTATTCGACGGATAGACAAAATGCTTGCAAAATAATAAAAAAAAGAGTAAAATGTATAGGTAAAATAAAAGGTTACGTCGCAGGAAAATTTTTCAAGCAAAGTAGGAGTAAGTATGTTTAATATCGTATTAGTTGAGCCAGAAATTCCGCAAAACGCGGGAAATATTGCAAGAACGTGCGCCGCAACGGGGACAAAGTTGCATATGGTTCGTCCGCTTGGATTTGAAGTTTCGGATAAGTATTTGAAAAGGGCAGGGTTGGATTATTGGCATCTCGTCGATATTTCTTATTACGACAGTTTCGAAGAGCTTAAAGCGAAATACCCCGAAAGCAGATTTTTCTATTTCACGACCAAAGCTCGGCATCGGCATAGCGACGTTTCTTTTCAAGACGGGGATTTTCTAGTGTTTGGAAAAGAGACCAAAGGCTTGCCTGAAGAGCTGTTGATGAAAAACGAAGAAACGTGTTTGAGAATCCCTATGTTCGCGCCCGCGCGCTCGCTCAATTTAAGCAATTCGGTTGCGATTGCCGTGTACGAAGCGCTCCGTCAAACGGATTACGACGGTTTAAAAGAAGAAGGCGAGCTTCATCATCATAAGTGGGAAGAAGTGAAATAATTTTTTAAGTATATATTTTTAAAAATCAGTCAATAACTTTCGTGTAAAAACACGGAGGTTATTTTTTATGAAAAATTCTTGCATAATTTTTTTCTTGTCATTCATAATAATTTTAGCGAGCGTTTTCGCGTTCGGGAAGGAAGAAACCCAAAACGTAAACGGGTATTTGCGTATTCATATCCGCGCGAACTCTAATTTAGAAACGGACCAAAGCGTGAAATATCTCGTGCGCGACGGGATTGTGGAATATCTAACGCCCGTCGTGGCGGAATGTAAAACGAAGGAAGAAGCGCAAAGGGCAATTACGGAAAGTTTAGACGAAGTTTCTTTGCTTGCGACGACGATTTTGCGTGAGAACGGGTATTCTTATCAGGGTCAAGCTCTTTTAAAAAGGGAAAATTTCCCCACTCGCGTTTACGGAGAATACACTTTGCCCAACGGTGTGTACGACGCTTTAATCGTCGAGCTTGGCGAGGCGAAAGGGGATAATTGGTGGTGCGTGATTTATCCGCCTTTATGTTTTGCCGGCGGTAACCTTACGGCGGGCAATATCGTGTATAAGAGCAAAATCGTTGAAATTATCAATGAATGGAAGAATAAAATGGGCGGGGTAGGTGCGCGTTGAAAATTGAACGACGATAGCAGGGTTGCGTTGAAGTAAATGATTACATAGGAGGAGAGTATGAGAAAAAATGTAAAGAAGTACGCTTTACTTGGCGCAACCGTCGTTAGCGTCGCAATCGGAGTAGGCGTATTAAAAATGAACGACGAGAATAAATTCCCTACGCAAGCAGGGGGGTACGAATACAGCGTAACGACGGCGGTGCTCCGTCAAGGTTCGACGGGTAGCGAAGTCAAGGAAATGCAACGCAGATTAAAACAATGGGGGTATTATACGGGTAGCGTGGACGGCGTGTTTGGCGCAGCCACGAAAAAGGCGGTCGTTTCTTTTCAAAAGAAGAACGGTATTACCGCCGACGGCGTGGTTGGACTTCAAACGTATAAAGCGCTCGGTATGACTTCCGCGTATAACGCGCTTTTGAATCAATCGGGAAATTCTTCTTCCGCAAGCGGTGTTTCCGATGCGGATTTATATTTGCTCGCAAGAACGATTTACGGCGAGGGTAGGGGCGAGCCTTATACGGGGCAAGTCGCTATCGGCGCGGTCGTGTTGAACCGAGTAAGAAGTCCGCAGTTCCCGAATACTATTTCGGGGGTAGTGTATCAACGCCACGCGTTTACCGCGGTTTCGGACGGACAAATCAATTTGACACCCGACGATAAAGCGATGAAGGCGGCGAAGGACGCGTTGAACGGTTGGGACCCGACGGGCGGTGCGTTGTATTATTACAATCCTGCCGTCGCGACGAGCGCTTGGATATTCGATAGACAAACGATTACCGTAATCGGTAAGCACGTCTTTGCGATTTAAAGGGGGAACGAGTATGAAAGAAGAACAAGAAATTTCAAAGAATTTTTCGTCGGGCGCGGAAAAGGTAGAAACTATCGCGCAAGCGAACGTCGTTACGGGGCTTGACGGCGTGCCCGTAGGGTCGGGGTTTGAACAAATCCCCACTGCGACCGTACCGGCAACTTTTGGCGTCGGTACGCCTATCGGCGAAGAAAAAAAGGATAAGGGAGAAGAACAAGTTTTGCTTGAAAGAGCAAGCAAAAGGGAATTATATAAAGAACGGGAACGCGCTCGCGCTCAGGAACGGATAAAAAGAGCCCAACTTAAAAAGGAACGCAAGGAAAACGCGAAAAATTCTCGAAAAAAGATGCAACCTAAAAACGGCAACGATAGTAACGGTAACGGCGGTAAAGATAGCGATAACGATAAAAACCATAGAAGACGTAAAAACGATTACGGGGGTTGGATTGCGGCGGTCGTCGCGTTGGGGGTAACTACGCTTACGCTCGGCGCGGTCGTAACGGCGGGCGCGATTGATATGAAAGAAACCAAACAAGGCATTACCAACGCGTACCGTGGGAATTTATACGAGCTTACGAGTTTGATTGAGAACGTGGACGGGGATTTGGATAGAGTACGCGTATCAGCGTCGCCCGCGCAACAACAACGGATTTTGACCGATTTGCTCGTGCAAGCAAGATTGGCGGAAAGCGTTATTGAGAAATTACCCATTGACGCGCAAAACAACGGGAACGTAACTTCTTTTATTAACCGTACCGCGTTCGTTTGCGAACATTTGCTTTCTAAACTCCGTAAAGGCGAAACGTTGGACGAGAAAGACCAAGAAGTTTTGGAAAAACTCTACGAAACCAACCACCGCGTAAGGGGTATGATGGAAGATTTCATTGCAGACCTTCAAGACGAAGATTTGACGGAATATTTAAAGGGTAAGGGTGAAGACAAATTCTCGCAAGCGATTCAAAACGTAGAAAACGCGACGATGGAAGAAAATCGCAATCCGACGTTTTCCGAACCGCCCGAAGTACGGGCAGGTGCAACGCCGAAAGATAGTCAGGACGAAAAAATCAGTTCGGCAAAAGCGGAAGAGCTTTGCCGTGGATATTTTTCCGAATACGACGTGCAAAAAATCCGCTTTGACGGAGAAACTGTTTCGAGAAAATTCCAAGCCTACAACTTCGTTTTAACCGATTCCAACGACGTGGAAATTTTTGCGCAAATTTCCGAAATGGACGGCTCGCTCATTTCGTTTGACTATTACGAATATTGTACTAAGCAAAATTTGGATATAGAAAATGCGAAAACGGTCGCGTTGAATTTTCTTGAAAAGATGGGTATGGAAAATATGACCGCGGTTAAGGTTTCGCAAACGGGCGCGACGGCTAGCTTTACGTTCTGCTACGAGCTCGACGGCGATTTGTTTTATCCCGATTCGGTAAACGTCAAGGTTTGCGAAGAAAAGGGGGTAGTGGTCGGCTACAACGCGTCGGCATACCTTCGTCACCACAAAGAAAGAACGCCCCTTAAGCCTACCGTGTCAATGACGAGCGCAAAAGAAAAATTACACGATAAACTTACGTTAGAAGGTAGCAAGGTCGCGTTGATTAACGTGAAAGGGCGCGAACGGGTCGCGTACGAGTTTATTTGTTCGTATAACGATGAAACTTATTTCGTCTATATCGACGGGAATACGGGCGAAGAAATTTCAATTTTAAACGCAAAAACGATAATGCGATAATTCAATTTTGATAATAATTTGTGAACGCCGTAGCAGATTTTTCGCTACGGCGTTTATATCGTACGTTTGAAATTTTTTGAAAATTTTGCGAAAACCCCTTGACGAACGGATTTTTTTATGCTAAAATAGTATCGTAAATAATATTCAATCTCATTAACAAGAAAAGAAGGTACATATGCAAGAGAGACAAACGAAACAAAAAACGGCGATATATGAAACGTTAAAGAGTTTAGACCATCCGACGGCGACGGAAGTATATACGAATTTGCAAGAGAGTTGTCCGTCGATTAGCAGGGCAACGGTGTTTAGAGTGCTTGGCGGATTTGCGCAAAGCGGTAGGGCATTGGAATTGCGATTAGCGGGGACGGACGTAAGGTACGATTACAACGTAGCTCCGCATTTTCACGTACATTGTCGTGGTTGCGGACGAGTGGCGGACGTGTTTTTGCCTGAACTTTTAGGGGTAGGCGAAGAAGTAAAGAGTGCGTGTGGATTCACGGTAGAAGGGGCGACGGTAGAATTTTTCGGGCGATGCGAGAGTTGTCGCGGAGAAGACGCGTAAAGCGAATAAAAAATTTAATAAAGAGATAAAAAAGCGTTGACATTTTCCTGAAAAAGGGTTATAATGTTGACACTTGCAGGTGTCGCCTAGCGGTATGGCGGCAGCTTCCCAAGCTGTTCCCGGCGAGTTCGACTCTCGTCACCTGCTCCAAATAAGAAACCTCTTTTGTCTACCACGACAAGAGAGGTTTTTTAATGCATTTTGGGCGAAAATACGGCAATTTACAGAAAAACAAGCATAACACAGGCGTCAAAGAGGCAAACATGGCTT
>SVHK01000044.1 GCA_015055865.1 Clostridiales bacterium
ACCACCCGTAATCGAACCAAGGCTATTTAAAAGAGGTAATTTTAATACGTATTTGCCTAAAAGAAAACCTACAAACATAGGAACAATCGTAATGAATGCGCCACCGATAAATCCCCAAACAACGATTCCTGCACCGAAATGAGATACCTGTTCCACAAGCGAAACACCGCCGTGTACGCCTGCGCCAAGCAAGAATAACGCCAACCCGAATTCACGAAGAACCTTTAACGTACCTTCTTTCACTTCCAAGGAAAGTTTGCCAAAATGACCGAAATGACCGAATACCAAGCACATAATCAACACGCCACCCGTTGTACCGAGCGAGAAACAAGGACCGTTATAACCAGCGCCAGATAAAGGAATGGTAATCGAACCTAAAAGCAACCCTGCGATAATCGCAATACCGAAAGGCATAAACCCAAAATCTTCGCATTTAAAGAATTTAGAATAATCACGAGCTTCTTCGCTTGCGCCTGCTTTTAAATATTCGCTTTCTTTTTTCATATCCGCTTTTAAGAATTTAGGCATCAATTGTACGAACAATACAACGCCGACAACCCCGAACGGATAAGCAACTGCGTGACCGAGCGTAATGAGCGACTCAAGATTCGTAGCGTCAACAGAACCGGCAATCGCGTCTTTCGCTGCCGAAAAACCAGGCGTAGAAGTTAAAGCGCCCGACAAAACGCCTACCCAATATTCCGAACCGTACTGCGGAGCTAAAAGGATACAAAGAACTGTCGCAAGCGTCCCAGCAAGAATAATAACGACGCCTAATACGATATAGGTTTTAAAGTTTTTAGCAAGATTTTTAAAGAAATTAGGACCGGCAATAAAACCAACGCTACCAACGAATAAAATCAAACCAGTATTTTGTAACGTTCCTTTAAACGTACCGACGACGCTTGAGCTTTCCGTTAAACGGAACGCCGAGAAAAGACCTGCGTCTTCGGGAATAAGCGAGCAAAGATAACCAATCAAAATAGCGATAAGGAATACGCCCGCCGTACCAAGCGAAACACCTTTAATATTTACGCTACCAAGCAAATAACCTACCGCAATAACCACGAACGCTATCGTAAATAAAACGAGCGTACCGCTAAAGTTAAATATGTTTTCCGAGCCGTCTTTGCCTAATTTGGGGTTGTTTACAGCATTAACAACGCACCAAACAGCAATCCCCACGACTACTGCGATTGCAATAGCAATCCAAAGCCATTTAAGGCTTTTTTTGTTAGTTTTTTCCACTTTATATACTCCTTTTTTAAGCGGAAACCCGATCATTCGTGTTTCCGCTTTTTTTACATCAATTTACCCTTATTTAATTAATTCGCTTTTCTTGCGTAATCGGGAAGGAGTCTAGGCGAAGGCATTTCAGAAGAAATTCCTGCGTCTTGTAATTCTTTCTCGAATTCTTTAACGTGTTCAAGCGTGAGTTCTTTTACTTCTACGCTCTTACACTTTTCGCCTGCTTGTTGCCCTGCGTTTCTACCGAACACGATAATATCAAGCAAGGAATTACCCATCAAACGGTTCGTTCCGTGAATACCACCAACTGCTTCACCGGCAACGTAAAGATTTTCAACGCACGTCATACCGTTTGCGCCGATATCCAATCCGCCGTTTTGATAATGAAGAGTCGGATAAACCAAAATAGGTTCTTTACGAATATCGATACCGTATTTACCGAACATACGAAGCATAGCAGGAATACGCTTTTCAATCGTACCTTCGCCGTTAATCATTTCGATAAGCGGAGTATCAAGCCATACGCCTTCGCCGTCCGTCGTTTGAATACCGTTCTTTCTTTCCTTACATTCGCGAATAATCGAAGATGCCGTTACGTCACGCGTTTCCAAAGGATTTACGAACGCAACGCCGTCTTTATTAACGAGTTGTGCGCCAAGAGAACGAACTTTTTCAGTAACGAGCGCGCCGTAGATTTGCGTAGGTTCCGCCGCGCCCGTAGGGTGATATTGCAAGGTTTCGGGATAAAGCAACTTTGCGCCTGCGCGATAACCAAGCACCAAACCGTCAGCCGTTGCGCCGTAATGGTTGGACGTAGGGAAACCTTGATAATGCAATCTACCAGCACCACCGGTTGCGATAACAACGGTCTTAGCTCTTGCTACGAGAATTTCCTTCGTTTCCATATTCATAAGCACCGCGCCTGCCGCCTTACCTTCCACGTCTTTAATCAATTCAATTGCAGACGTAAAATCAACGACGGTGATGCCACGATTAAACACTTCGTCGCGAAGGGTACGCATAATTTCCGAACCGGAATAGTCGCGACAAGCGTGCATACGCTTTCTCGAAGTCCCGCCACCGTGGGTCGTTACCATCGTGCCGTCCGCTTCTTTATCGAACATTACGCCAAGCCCGTTCAACCATTGAATTGCTTCAGGAGCTTCACTTACGAGCTTATACAAAAGTTCGGGCTTATTTTTGAAATGCCCACCGCCAAGCGCGTCAAGGTAGTGAATTGCAGGGCTATCGTTTTCTTTATCAGCCGCTTGAATACCGCCTTCCGCCATCGCCGTATTAGCGTCACCCAAACGAAGTTTGGTTACAATCATTACGTTTGCGCCACGGTTGTGCGCTTCGATTGCAGCGGACGAACCAGCGCCACCGCCACCAATAACGAGCACGTCAACGTCGTAATCGGGGTTCGTAAGGTCAATGTCCATATCAAGGACGCGAGAACGACCTTGCAATAAATCCGCAAGTTCGTGCAATACCTTACCACCTTTATTTTTGCCAACTTTTAATTCTTCATACGCACCCGTAATATAATCGGGGTGAAAAGAAGCTAAAACTTCGTCTTTTTGTTCCGCGCTCATACGAGGAATATTAGCGCCAAAACGAGCGTTTCTCGTTTCTTCCACTTTTTTCATCGATAAAATTTGTTCTTCAGTATATTGATACATACTCTTTCGCTCCTTATTTCTCGATTTCTCTGTGGTTGTAGAGTTCTTTCAACTCCTCAACGGGTTTTTGCATCAAATCTTCAATCAACGCTTTATAAACGCCGTCGTTGATTTCTTCAACGCGTTTTTCAAGGTGTTGACTAACCGCCGCGATATATTTACCCGTCAAACGACGCGCAAGTACCGCAACTTGGGGATGCGAAATTCCAGCAGGACAACGGGAAGAACATACGCCGCACATTACGCAATCAAAGCTTTCTTCCGCGCACTTTTCATATTCGCCACGTTGCGCGTAAGCGATGTATTGCATAACGTTGAGTTCTTGCGTACAGCTTTTCGTACAAGCGTTGCAACCGATACAAGAATAAATTTCGGGATACAATTGCATCATAATTTGTTGAGTAGGCTTAATCTTCTCTATATCGTAAACTTTCTTTACGAGCGGGAAGAACGGCAACGTTGCAACGTACATACCTTCTTCTACTTTCGTTTGGCAAGCAAGACAAGTCTTAAGTTCTTGTTGACCGTGAATACGGTAAATCGTTGCGCACGCACCGCAGAAACCGTTACGGCAACCGCAACCGCGTACGAGTTGATACCCTGCATATTCCATAGCTTTCATAATCGTCAAACTTTCCGGCACTTGATAGCGTTTACCGAAAAGATACACGTTTACCATTTTTTCCATTTGCTTATCTCCTAAAAATCAATATTCATCGGGAAGTTCGTCAAGTTGGTCCATACGGAATACGGGACCGTCTTTACATACGAATTTATCGCCAACGTTACATCTACCACATTTACCTACGCCACATTTCATACGCAATTCCAACGTCGTATATACGCGCGATTTTTCAAAACCGAGCTCTAATAAACCTGCAAGAGTGAACTTAATCATAATCGGCGGACCGCAAAGTACAGCCGTCATATTCGGGTCAAGACCAAGCTCTTTTACGTAAGCAGGTACGAAACCAACGTGTCCGTCCCAACCGTCTTGAGGTCTATCAATCGTCAAATATACGTTGAAGTCGGGTTCGTTCATCCATTCCGTCTTAATTTCTTCAAAATCAACGAGGTCGTCCATACTTCTTGCCCCGTAAACGATTACGACTTTGCCGTAATTCGCGCGATAATGACGAACGTAATTAATTACGCTACGCAAGGGCGCTAAACCGATACCGCCGGCGATAAAGAGCAAATCTTTGCCCTTAAAATCTTCTTCAACGGGGAAATTTCTACCGTAAGGACCGCGAACGGTTACTTGCGCGCCTGCTTCCATCGAATGGATAACTTCGGTTACGCAACCGCATTTTTTAATGGAAAATTCCATATACTCCATATTCGTAGGCGACGAAGTAATTGAGAACATACATTCGCCAACGCCGGGCACGGACACCATTGCACATTGACCGGGCATATGTTCAAAAAGTTTTTTTCCGTCCTTGCCGACTACGCGGAAGGTCTTTACGTCGGGCGTATCTTTACGAACGTCCGTAATCACGCCAACTTTCGGAATGAGAGTTTCATCAATCATTTTTCTTACCTCCGAGCGTATTAATAACCTTAACAATATTTAATCTTTGCGGACATTTGTTTACGCAACGACCACAACCGACGCAAGAATAAAGCCCGTCGTTTTGAGAAGGATAATAAACGAGTTTATGCATAAATCTTTGACGGAAACGTTGCATTTGAGTCGTTCTGCTGTTTCCGTGTGCCATAAGCGTGAAATCGGAATACATACAGGAATCCCAGCAACGATATCTCAAAATCCCGTCGTTCGTTTTAAAATCACGAATATCGAAGCATTGACAAGTCGGGCAAACAAAGGTACACGTACCGCAACCAAGACAAGCTTCAGACATAGACTCCCATTCGGGTGCGTTGAAAAGCTCGTTCAAGTTTTCGGGCTTAAATCTACTTAAATCCAACGTCGCAAACGGTAATTTCGCAAGAATTTCTTTTGTTTTTGCTTGTTGCGCCTTAACGTCTTCTTCCCCGCCGTTTTCAAACAAATCGGATACTTTTTCCGTCAACTTTTCGCCCTGTTCGGTATTCGCTTGCCAATAAAGATTGTTTTCGTCAAGCCAAACGGTAACGTCGCCTTGGGGCGCAGTCGCGTCAATCCCAAACGCGCTACAAAAACAGCTTTCTTCGGGACGAGAACAAGCCAAAGTTACAACCGTCGTCGCTTCTCTTCTCGATTTGTAATAAGTATCGACGGGGTCGGCAAGGAATACTTTATCCAAAACTTCCATCGCTTTGAAATCGCATGCCTTTACTCCAAACAGCACGAATTCTTTTACTTCTTTATAATCTACGCGGAGGTCTTCTACTTCGATTTCTTTCCCTTCCGTTTTGAATTTCATCATATTTTCGGTTTGAGGAAAGAACATATTTTTGGGCGATTTAACCGTTTTTAAGGTTTCAAGAGAAACTTCTTTTCCTTCCGACCAAACGGCGTAATTTACTTCGCCTGCTTTTTTAACGGGAATAAACAATCCCATCGTTTCGGAGATTTTTGCGTATAATGCGTTCAATTTTTCTTTTGCAATTCGTAACATTATTTTGCCTCCCCGTTAAAAATATCTTTCGCCTCAATATCGCTTTCGGTATACGAAGTCAAAGGCGTTTTTCCGTCCGCAGTTTCCCCGGCTTGATATTCGCCGTAGAAACCGTCAATATCTTTAATAAACTTTCTATTTAATAAATGTAAAGGAATATTTTGAGGACATACTCTCGAACACTCTCCACAATCGGTGCAACGTCCGGAAACGTGGAACGCGCGAATTACGTGGAAAAGTTGTTCTTCAAATTTATCGTCGTTTGCTTTTGCCGATACGCCCGATTCCGGGTTATCAAATACGCATTTTAAACACGAGCAAGCAGGACATACGTTACGGCAAGCGTTACAACGAATACACTTGGAAAGTTGTTCTCTCCAGAACGCAAAACGTTCGTCTTCCGTCATCGCTTCAAGCTTTTCAACTTCGTCAAAACGATTGTTTTTGCTTACGGGCATTTCGTTTACGATAATTTCTTCGTCCTTTACTTGATGCGTTTTACCCTTACAGGTCATACATTTGCCAAGCAATACTTCACACTTTTCCAATTCCACGTCGCCGTAAATAGAAGATACGTTCACCTTGTCGCCATTTTCTTCTACGCACGATACCGCGTCAACGCCCTTCGCTTTGATTTTTTCAATATCGAGCTTACCTTGACATTCAATCGCAATAACGTAAACGTTTTCGCGAACGATGCGGTGTTCTTTAACAAGTTGATTAAAACTGTAAGAATCGCAAGGTTTCATAAATATTGCCGTCTTTCCTTCTTTCTTACCAAGATTGATAAGATATTTAGAAAGGTTTGCGCCACAAAAACCGTTATATACGAAATCTTTCAATTCGTCAACCGTTTCAAATACTGCAGGAGAAGGGTCGAAATAAAAATCGCCTTTTTTCCAACCGACTACGCGAACGACTTCTCCACAGATCGGA
>SVHK01000016.1 GCA_015055865.1 Clostridiales bacterium
GATCTACGGGCGTCGACTGCGCAATTTTAATGAACACGCGCACTTGGCAAGCATCGGGACATCTCGGCGGTTTCTCCGACCCCTTGATGGACTGTAAGTCCTGCAAAGCCCGTCATCGCGCCGACAATCTCGTTGAAAATTACGTGGAAAAGAAAGGACTTGACGTCAAAGTTGAAAGTATGGACAACGACGCGCTTGAAGCTTTCATTACCGAACATAAAATCGTTTGCCCTATCTGTGGCAATTCCGATTTCACGTCTATCCGTAAATTCAACCTTATGTTCAAGACTTTCCAAGGCGTTACCGAAGACTCCGCAAATACCGTATATCTTCGTCCCGAAACGGCACAAGGTATTTTCGTAAACTTTGCAAACGTACAACGCTCCACCCGTATGCGCGTGCCTTTCGGTATTGGTCAAATCGGTAAATCTTTCCGTAACGAAATCACGCCCGGCAACTTCACTTTCCGTACCCGTGAATTTGAACAAATGGAACTTGAATTTTTCTGCAAACCCGGTACCGACCTTGAATGGTTTGCCTATTGGAAAGATTTTTGTCGCGACTGGCTTTTATCGCTTGGCATGAAAGCGGAAAATTTACATCTTCGCGACCACTCTCCCGAAGAACTTTGTTTCTATTCTAAGGCTACGACCGACTTCGAATACAAATTCGCATTCGGTTGGGGAGAACTTTGGGGGATTGCCGATAGAACGGATTACGACTTGTCGCAACACGCGAAAGAATGCGGTAAACCCATCGATTACGTTGACCCCGTCACCAACGAACGCTACGTTCCCTACGTTATCGAACCGTCGCTCGGCGCAGACCGCGTAGTACTTGCGTTCCTTACCGACGCCTACGACGAAGAAATCGTTGACGCGGAAAAGAACGACGTACGTACCGTGCTTCGCTTACACCCCGCGCTTGCGCCTTATAAATGCGCCGTATTGCCTTTGCAAAAAAATCTCGGCGAAAAAGCAGACGAAGTTTACGCGAAAATGATGAAAAAGTTCCCTACGACCTACGACGTTACCGGTTCTATCGGTAAGCGCTATCGCCGTCAAGACGAAATCGGTACGCCTTATTGCGTAACTATCGACTTCCAAACGCTCGAAGACGAAACGGTTACCGTACGCGACCGTGACACGATGGAACAAATCCGTCTTCCCATCGACGAAGCGATTAAATATATCCAAGAAAAAATCGAATTTTAATTAAAAATTATGCTTATACGCGAACACGGGTGGCTCGTTTGCCACCCGTGTGTTTTTTATTTTTAATAGTTCAAGAGCCTTCTATCAATATTCAAAGCTCGGTCTTTTTTCGATTCGTCCCAATAATTTCGCATCTCTTGCAACGACGCCACCGCCTGACACAACCGCAAACTGCGGTTCTTCGCAAACGTGTACGCGCATTTCCAAACGTTTGGAAATATATTCGGGAACGTAAGAAAGCTTTGCAACTCCGCCCGAAAGACAAACGCCGTTTTTATTAACCGCCGCCGCCACTTCCGCCGGTAATTTATTCAAAACCAACGACGCGTACTCCAAAATTTTATCGATATATATGCGGATACAATCGGAAATTTCGCCTGCTTGTACGGATACGGATGCAGGTCTAAAAGTCGTAACCGAACCGCCTTCCGCAACCGTTGAACCACGCGCGTTGGGAGAAAGCGAACCAATTTCGTTTTTAATTCTCTCCGCCGTCAGCGCACCGATATTCAACCCCATAGCGTTCGACATTTTATCTATTATATTCGCATCCATATTATTTCCGCCAACGTTCATAGAAAGTCCGGCAATAATTCCGCCAAGCGACAAAACGGCCGCGTTCGTCACACCACCACCTATATCAATACAAAATACGGGATTCGCTTCGCTCAATACCAAATCCGAACCAAGCGCAGAAAGAAAAGGCGTTTCCACGAACGACACTTTCTTTAATCCGCACTCTTCAGCAAGCGATAAATAATCTTCAAGAAACTCGTCCGAAGCACCGCAAGGCACGGAAAAAACGACTTGCGCTCTTTTCAACGCAGAAAAACGAACGCCTACTTTATTCAAAAATGCTTTTAACATTACGGAAGCAAGTTGTCCGTCCACGATTTCACCTTCGTAAACGGGAAATACGATACTTGTAAACTCCGCCGTCTTACCAACGAGTTTTTTCGCGTCTTTTCCCACCGCTTTAATTTCTCTATCCGCGTTAATAGCAACACAGGACGGCTCTGCAAGTACGATACCGTTTCCTGCGTCCGCCCGATATATTTTTGTCATTGACGAACCTAAATCAATCGCTAACTTAATCATTCGCAATCTCCTTTAATATCTTCGTGTACTTCTTTTTACAAAGCTCTATCGGCAATCCCACGACGTTCGAATAGCTCCCTTTAATCTTTTTCACAAGTCCGCCGTCTTGAATCCCGTAAGCGCCAGCCTTATCCATTGGCGAACCGCTTTTTACGTAATCTTTTATCCATTCGTCCGATAATTCGTTAAAATACACTTTCGTAACGCCAACGCCCGTTACGCTTTTATCTATCCCGTTTACGCAATAACGGAAACATACGCCCGTGTAAACGTAATGAGCGCGACAAGAAAGTTTTTTCAGCATTTCAAACGCGTCTTTTTCGTCTTTAGGTTTTCCGAGTATTTTTTTACCGATAGCAACGACCGTATCCGCGCCAAGCACGATTCTATCGCCGTCGCCTTGTAAAAATACTTCGTTCGCTTTTTGTTCCGCCAATTCTTTCACTAGTTTTTTAGGGGAAACTGCGGTTTGTTTTTCTTCGCCATTCGCCGGTAAAACGACGAAATCTTGAACGATCTCCTTTAAAAGCTCCTTTCTTCTCGGCGATGCGCTCGCCAAAATAAATTTCATATCATTTACTCCGTTCAACGCGTACCTGCCCCACGCCTTTAAAAAGCTTAAAACAAATACGCGAATAAAAAGTAGAAAAGCCACCGATTAAAAACAAGTGGCTTTACCTTTTTTAAAGAATCTCAAGATTTTTTCTAAACGCCTTTTTAAATTCCGCGTTTGCCGTTGAAGCGTCGTTGATTTCAAGCAACGCGTCCCCCGTTACTTCCGTTTTCATAATAACGGAATCGCCGAGCACGTCGCAATTCACACCGGTAACCACCCCTCCGCGACTTCTATCCAAACTCTCCGCTATCCTAAGGAGTACGCCGAGTTTTTTAACTGCGTCAAGGTCTTCTTCCGTCACAATATCCTTATATTTCGCCCATTCTGCCATCGGCACGTCTTCTTTCTTGTGACAACAAGCAACGAACGCGGCAAGCACGATTTCCCGATGCGTCGCGCCGTAAATGGACGCATTTAAAATCATATACCAACTGTGTTTTTGATGGTTATAATATTTCACTCTCTTACCGCAATCGTGCAAGCTCGCCGCTATTTTAAGTACCTTCAAATATTGTCGTGAAAACTTATGCAACACGCGCAGTTGTTTAAAAAGTTGAACGGACAACTGAACGACGCGTTCAACGTGCGTCTTATCGCAATCGTAATATTTAATAAGTGTTTCAAGACTATAAGTAAGTACGTCTGAAACGGGTTTTTCCAAAGTCAAAGGCAACGCTTGATTGAAAAGCAACCCTTCGCGAAGTCCGTTCCCGCCGACTACGAAGTTTTGAACGTTCATATACGACACGAACGAATTAATAATCGCCATTGCCGCAGGCATTATATCCGCTCTTGACGGCGAAAGCCCCTTTATCTTCTTACGCTTGTCCACGTCCAAAACGCGAATTTTTTCGTAAACGTCCTTAAATCCGTCCACACCTAAACGGTAATTATGCACGATATCAAGCGGATATTTTTGAATAAGCTTATTAATTTTAAACAAGTTTCTAAACGAACCGCCGACGCCTATCATCTGAGTTTCAGGGTCAACTTCTTTAAGCCATTCTACTTTTTTAAGTTGTTCAGTGAAGAACGTTTCAATTTGTTTCGTAGATTCTTCCGGCGTAGCTCCATTAGCGAATAAATCCGTAAGCGTTACCGCGCCAAACGGCAACGACGCATAGTTTAATAAATTTCTTCTATTATAGTAAACGATTTTCGTGCTACCACCACCGATTTCGAGAATAATACCTTTGGGAATATCCATCGTATTGATGACGCCACGATAAACCAAAATCGCTTCTTCCGCTTCGGATAAAACCCGAATTTTGATATTACAAGACGCTTGAATTTCGTCCAAGAAAGAACGTTGATTCTTCGCGCGACGCACCGCCGCCGTACCCACGGCAATAATTCTATCAACCGAGTTCGCCTCGCAAAGCCTTTTAAACATTTTAAGCGTTTTTATCGTTTCCGCAACTCTCTGCGGTTTTAAAAAACCGTCCCTGTCCATATCTTGACCGAGTCTTACACTTTCTTTCATTTCGTCTATTACCATGTAATGTCCGTCCGAAAACAATTCAGCTATCACAAGACGGGCGGTGTTAGACCCTAAATCGATAATACCTAATTTCTCCACTTCACAAACCTCTCCACGCCACGAACGCGACGTTATTTTTCTTGGGTAACGGCCTTTTTTCGTCAATCGACGAATCAACTTTTCAACTTTAATTCTCTATAATTAATAAGCCTAAATTACCTTAAACAAATATTTTCCCATAGTTTACCATATAAAATGCGTTTTGTAAATACCCTTTTTGAAAATTTTTTGCATTTTTTTTAAAATTACTTATTTTTGCCAAAAACCACGCCCTATTTTCGTACAATTTGTTAAAAATTTTCATTCACGCAAACAAAAGCGGAGCGTTCTTTCTATTCTCCGCTTTTGTTTATTGACGAATACGTAAATTTTTAACCGTTATTTTTTTATTTCTCTTATAGAGAACTAAATTTTTGAGATTTAAAAATTCTCTAATTCAACGATATTTTAAATTTTTTAAACGGTGTTTTTTTGTAAAAAATTAACAAAATTTTTCTTTTTCCCGTTTTAAACTTTTAAAAGCGGTAAAACTCGCTAAAAACAGCAAAAATACCCCAAACCCACGCCGTAAAATATCCGACGGCAAAAAAACGATTAACAGACTGCCTATCGCAGACAAAACCACCGCAGGCGCAATCAACCAACTTATCCCCTTCTTTTCAAGAAGACCGTTTTTCGCGTGCATTTTTAACGCGCCTGCGCTCATCGGCAAAAAGGCGAATAAATTTGCCGCTTGCGCGATTTTTTGCTCCACTCCGCCAAGCAATACGAGCAAGGGAATGGTAATCGTTCCTCCCCCCATACCCATTCCGGCAGGAATACCGCCGACAAAACCTAAAATTAGATAAATATAAAAACTCATACTCCCTTTTCCCCGTTTTTCTATGCAAAAATCAACCAAAGTCCAGCGAACGCTTGCAATACGGCAAACACCAACGACAGTATTTTTTCGGGTAAAAATTTTAAAATTTTAGCGCCCAATATCCCCCCTGTGGTTACGCCGATTGCCGTCGGAATCAACACGGAAAAATCCGCATAACCGCGCAACGCGTAAAAGAAAAAAGAAAACGCGGAAACGGGCAAAATGACCAAGATTGCCGTCGCGTGAGCGCGCTGTCCTTTTAGCCCCGTTTGTTCGAGTAAAGGTACGGCGAGCATACCCCCTCCACCCCCGAAAAGTCCGTTTGCAACCCCAACCGCACCACCGCAAAGTATCCGTTTAAAATTGTTTCTAATTTTTTCAAAAAATCTCATTTTTCTCCACCGACCCGAAATCAAGCCGAAAATATCCGTCCTTTTTAGTTTTTCACAAATATTTTGCGTAATTTTTTTCATTTTATCGAACTTTTTCTTAATTTTTAAGGCGTAAACGCTTGCCAATAAATTGATTTTATATTAAAATAATATAGCATAGCGTTTTTATGATACGAACGCCCTTTAACGAGAAAGGTCTTACCGATTTCGTTAACAAAGGAAAAACGGCAAAACAATAAACCAGAAGGTGGTTATATGACGAATAATTCTAAACAACGCAAAAAACAACTTCTTGCCCTTTTCTTATCGGCAATGATGACGACTTCGTTCACGGTAGCGCTCGCGTCTTGTACGGAAGACGAAACGACGGACTCAACCGAAGAAGAAGAAACGCTCGATACGTCCGCTGAAAAAGATAGCGCAAGACTTACCAACGGTAGCTTTGAATACTTCGACGATAACGACGGTAAAAAGCTCATCATCACTTCCCCTGGCAGTTGGTCTCGTTCCAACGCGGCGGGCGGTTCGACCTCTAAGGCGGCAAGCGGTATCGTCAACACGGCGACGAGCGCTTGGAAAAACCTTACGACGGCGTCCGGCGAAACGTACGATAGCGTAGATACTGCGAAAGCAAATTGGGATAAGCTTACCGCTTTCGATAAATTACACTTCTACGAAGAACAAGAAGACGAAGACGAACTTGATTTCTATGAAAATTATAACATCGACGTAGACGACGTTCCCACCTGCGAAAACCCTCGCACGCACTACTACGACGCGACGGACGCAACGACGGAAGAAAAAGCGAACGTTTTGATGATTCATAACGATTACAACGTTTCCGGTAAATACGGTACGGCGCAAAGATTTACTTCGTCTACGACCATTACCGTTCAATCGGGCACGTACGCGGAACTTTCCGTTTGGGTAAAAACGTCCGACCTTAAGTTCGGTTCTAAAGAACAAGACGTTATCGCGGACCGTGGTGCGTACATTGACATCACCCAAACGGTTGGCTCGACGACGCTCGACAAGTTGCAAGTTAAGAATATCAACACCGAGCTCCAAAACCCCAACGGCGACAACAACGGTTGGGTTCAATACACCTTCTATTTGCAAGGTTGCTCGTACGCAACGAGTACGTTCAAAGTAGAGCTTGGTTTGGGACAAGCGAAAGTTTCTTCCAATACTTGGGAATACGTAAGCGGTTACGCATTCTTCGACGACGTTGAATGTAAAATCTACGCTTCGGACTCCGATACCAAAGGTTGGGATAACGTAACGAGTGCAGTAGACGTTTCCAATCAATTCGATATGCTCACCGACGCGGACAAGAAAATCGTTAAAGCTGACTTGAACGACGCAACCGCTTTCTCGATGGATATGGACAAAACGGATACCCCCTTCGAAAACTATAACGTTATCGAAGGCACCAACGTTACGACCGCGCTCACCGAAGAAAAAGCAAACAACGGTAAAGTTTACGTTTCCGCAACGGACGTAGCCGGTAAGCAAGCTTACTCCGGTTTAACGTTGAAAACGACGAACGATTTTAAAGGCGTCCTTTCCACGAACAACTTACCCGATCATCCATTCGTACAAAAAATAGCCGATAAACTTGAAACGCCGGATGCGTTTAACTCTTCGAAGATGATTCTTCTTTTAAGTAGCGAAGGCGCGGCTTACACGGCAAACGTTAAAGATTTAACTTCTTTTACTGTTAAAGCAAACGAATATTTCGCAATGTCGTTCTTTATTAAAACGTCCGATCTCACCGGTCATATCGGCGCAGGTGCAACAATCGTCGAAGTAGACGATTTAGGCAACCCCGTCGGTAACGAATCCGCGTTAAGCTCTATCGATACTTCGTCTAACACTGCAGTTGACGTAGATACGGACGAAGGCAAACAAGAAGACGTTTACAAGGGCTGGCAACAATGCTTCTTCTTCGTTAAAAACGAAACGGACGAAGACAGATATTTCGAAATTAAACTCACCTATGGTTCTACGACGATTATCGGCACGAAAAACTCCGATTACTACGGCGGTTACGCAGCGTTTGCGAATTTTGAAACCCGTTCGATGAGCGACAAAGAATACGGTTATGCAAGCGACGGCTCTTACGCAAAGAAATTCGTTTTGAAAGGCGCAACGGAAGAAGAAACGGACGGTAAGTTCTTCGATGAAGCGTCGCAAGTAGGCGGTAACGTTGAAAACGGTATCCAAACGAGCAACGACGAAATCGTAAAAGGTCTTGCTTCCCCCGTTAACTACACGGGCGTTTACGGCGGTAGCGGTTTCGTAACCGACGACGAAACGAATATCAACCAAAGCTGGTACGCAGAAATCAACGGCAATAAGTTCGCAGGTATTATCAATAAAGAAGAACTTGAAAATTGGGACGTAAACGAATACAATACCGCTATCAAGAACGCGGTTGCCGATAAGCTCGGCGATGCAACGCAACCCCTTCTTATCTATAACAATCAAGCTACTTCCTACGGTTTCCTTGGCAAGAGCCAAACGATAGAAGCAAACACTTACGCAACCGTATCCGTACGCGTTATGGTAAGCGCGGACGCGCAAGCGAACGTATACCTTATTGATATGGACGATAAGACGCACAAATCGACGTTGAATTGGTCGAGTGGCGTAACGTATTGGTATGACGACGACGGCAATATTTGTACTGTTGACCCTACTTCGAAAGACTTCAAAAAGACGGACGTAGCGTTTAAACTTCAATCCAACGGTTTATATCAAGTAAACACCAAATGGAGCGGATACGCTACTAGTGGCGTGAACGCGAACGACTATTTCGCCAACCTTTCCAACTACGAAAAGGACGAAGTAACGAACGACCTTCTCGTCTCTAAAGACGGCGTTTCTTACGATTACAACGAAAAATGGCAAAACGACGGTAACGACGGTATTGCATTCTATTATAAGGACGGCGTTTACTACGCTTATAGCAATTACACTACCCCCGTTAAAAATCTTGCCGACGTTACGGGTCTTACCCCCCGCTACGAAGCACAAACGGAAAAAACGCTTGCAACTAAAGTACAAAACACCGATGGTAAGTGGGTAACGGTTACCTTCTACATCCACACGGGTAACGTTGCAAAGAACTATCGTTTAGAAGTTTGGAGCGGTACGCGCGAAGGTTACGCAAACCCTGCAAACTCGTTCGTAATGTTCGACGCAAGCGGCGCGACGACTTTAACCGCAGAAACGTTCAAATCTCTCGTTGACCTTTCCAAAGAAAGAATTGACGACGAAACGCTCGGTGACGATTATAACGGCAACTACGTTGAAGGCGTATATTCTTTCTACGACGCAAAAGACTTCCTTCGTTACGACTCTACGATTGATAAAAACGAAGTAGGCAATTCTTACGAAAACTACGTTTCTTCCGTTTACGAAGCAGGCACTGCTTATATGACTTATGAAGATAACGTACAACTCATTAAAGCAATCTTCGTTGACTTCAACCTTTCCGAACAAACGGTAGAAGCAGACGTCGAAGAAGAAGACGTTGAAGATGAAGAAGAAGAAACAACGACGACAAGCGAAACCAATATGTGGTTGCTTATTAGCTCTATCGTAATCGCAGTCGTATTGTTGCTTGCAGTCGTGAGCATCATCGTTCGTAAATTCGTTGAAAAAGCGCGCAGAAAGAAAGCTCGTTCGACGGTAGTAAAATCATCGACCACTCGCAAAGTAAAAGCGAAAAAACAAAACGTTGACAAGAAATAATTAACGTTTAATTCGCTCAATTTTCGACGAAACGATAAAATCTAATATTGTAACGCCCCAAATTGCAACATCGCAATTTGGGGCGTTTTTCGTCCTATTTTACACTATTATATATTATAATTAAAATTTTACCATTCCTAAAAAGCAAAAACGATAAAAAACGACGGGTTTCTATTGAAACTCGTCGTTTTTTATAACCTTTTATTTACATTAAAAATAACTTAGCCAATTAAAGGTTAAGAAGATATCTACCGTAAGCGTCCGCCGCCTTCATTGCAGCAACAACCTTTTCAGCAGTAACTTCAAAAGGCATATTGTGAATAGTTTCGCCAGGAACGGTAGCAGCTTTAGCAACCGCGAGAAGCTTTTCGTCGGTAATCTCGGTAACACCAAGTTCGCCAAGCGTTACGGGAAGCCCTACTTCGATACAGAAGCTCATAATTTCGTCAAGCTCTTCGCTAGGAACGTTTTCAAGCATAAGTTGGGTAAGCACGCCAAAAGCAACCTTTTCGCCGTGATACATATGATGGCATTCAGGAAGAACGGTAAGTCCGTTGTGAATAGCGTGAGCCGCCGCAAGTCCGCCCGACTCAAACCCAATACCCGAAAGAAGCGTATTCGCTTCAATAACTTTTTCAACCGACTCGGTACAAGCGCCCGTTTCAAGCGCAAGCTTAGCCTTTACCCCTTCTTCAAGCAACGTATTCAAGCAAAGTTCGGCAAGCGCCATAGCCGCGCAGGTAACTTTACCGCCAGCGCAAGTACCAGCGTCCTTTTGCTTAGTCGCTCTTGCTTCGTAATAAGTCGCGAGAGCGTCGCCAATGCCGGCTACGGTAAGACGAGCGGGCGATTTAGCAATGATAGAAGTGTCCATAAGGACCATATTAGGATTAGCGGGAAGCCAATGATATTCCTCAAATACGCCCTCGTCGGTATAGATAACCGAAAGCGCGGAACAAGGCGCGTCGGTCGATGCAATCGTGGGACAAATAATAACGGGAACTTTACCTGCGTTTGCAACCGCTTTAGCCGTGTCAAGTATTTTACCGCCGCCAATACCGATAACCATATCGCAGGCATTCGTTTTCATAACTTCGATAAGTCTATTGACTTCGTTCCAAGAACATTCGCCGTTAAAGTAGTCGTAAACTACGCCAACTTCGCTTGCGCCGAAGCTTGCTTCGAGCGTTGCGCCGATTCTCTTGTAACCAGAAGCGGTGATAACCACGAGAGCCTTTTTACCGTACGCCTTTGCGTAATCAGCAATCTTGCTCATTTCGCCTGCGCCCTGAACGTATTTGTTCGGACAAATAAGAATTTTAGCCATTTTGTTTCTCCTTTTTATTTTTTAAAGATATCGTAAATATTATATACTATAATTAATAAAATGTCAACATAATAAACAATTTTATTTTTATTAGCTGGCATTAATTTATTCAAACCCTTTAACCAAATTATCTTTTCCAAAAATTTGGAAACCAAATTAGTCCCCAAACACACTTTTATGAATTTTAAGGCAAAGCGTTTTGCTCTCGCAAAACGGCTCCCACCCTCAAGTCCCGTTGCAACATCGTAAATCAAAAAATCCGAGAATGGAAGTTTCCATTCTCGGATTTTTGCATTAGTACAACAAAATCTCTAAAATCGTCCCTTTTTTATAGGGTAGAACAACAAAATATCTAAAAAATAATACTTTGTGTTGAAATTGTTAATCTTGCTTATTTTTGTTTTCTTTAAAAAGCAATACTTCATCGTATGTAGGCGAATATAGTATTCTGACTTCTTTATCAATATAACGTTTAAAACATCTATCGTAAATACTATGCTTTCGCAATTTTTTATTTTGATAATGAAAAGAAACTGATATTTTTATTCCTTTATAACTTAATCCCCAATTTGTATCTTTATCAAAAAATTTGGCAATGGTTATAATCTCGATGGCATCGGATAAACACTTTTTGGCATATAATCGGTTTTTGCAACCTTTAATAAGTTCGACGGCAAACAACCCAACTAAAAAAACATCAACAAGCACAGTAAAGACACTTGCAGTTGGATTTTCTTTCCATAAAACAGCAACCGCAAAATATGCAAATCCGAAAATCATTACTGTTGCTAAAATTATAATAAAACTCAATGCAAAGTTTCCCCAATATCTACCATATTTGAATGTTGCAACGATTTTATTCGTTTTCATAATTTTCTCTGCCACTTTACTATATATTAACAAAACAAACAAGCGTAAGTTTTTTAGAAATTATTGTTATTATAACATAAAAGTTTAATTTTTTCAAGCCTTTTGATATTTCAAAATTCAAATTTTAGATTCAAGTCCCGTCGTGGGAGTGTAAAATGTTGGAGTGTTCTTAGGTTTGTTATTAAAAAGTCAAACGGCGGTTTTAGGAATTTAGACAACCTAATTACGCCGTTTTTCATTTCGCATTATCAAAAATTTATCAAAATAATCAAAAAAGACATAAAAATTCAAAAAGAAAACACATTTAGCGTTTAGACAAATGTGTTTTACTTATGTGGTTGAAACGACGGGACTTGCGCCTTTAGCGGCGCGCCCCGCTCCGACGTTCTCAACGTCGTCCTTTGCCGTCAAGTTTTTCGTTATCCAACTTTCTTAAGGCAAAGCGTTTTGCTCTCGCAAAACGGCTCCCACCCTCAAGTCCCGTTGCAACATCGTAAATCAAAAAATCCGAGAATGGAAGTTTCCATTCTCGGATTTTTGGTTGAGGCGACGGGACTTGAAGCTATTTCATAACAAGAAAACCCCTTTATTTCTAAAGGAATAGACAACTCTTCCCCTTTACTTCCCCAACAAAAACGAAGTCCTGTTTTGCAAATTTCACGTCATTCACTATTTAATTGCCTTTTTGCGCTTATACTTCGTCAACGTAATACATACGCGACGTAGAACGCCGTTCCCGGCGTTCCCGTTTCGATTCAATCCGCCTTTCTCGTTTCGACGGCGCGCCGTTCTCGGCAAGCCGTCCTATATTAAATAATAAAAATCATATAATAATGTCGCGCGCGTGAGTAGCGAGTTATTTCGCGGACTTATTCGGGGAAGTATTCAACACTCAAAAGTTTGATAACTAATTCAGTAAAACAAAACAAAAAAAACGCCCGGCTTAAAGTTAAACCGAACGTCATTTTTACACGACTAAAAGAGCGATAACCGCCCTTTTCTTTTTTTATCCAATTCGCCTACGCCTACCCATTATTTACCGCCCCCCGGTATCATAGCATTTACACGCTTTACCGTTTGGAAGAAATCCCGTATCGCTACAGCATTTGCACGCATAACGCGGTACAAGCATTTCTTCAGATAAATTCATATCCTTTAGCATTTTTAAACGTTGTGCTTTCAAAAGCTCTTTTTGAGCCTTTAACACGTCAACCTTTGCCGGTTCTCGAAGCTCCGCCTTTGCGATGGAAAGCTCCATCAACGACAAACGCTTTGTTACGTCGCGAAATTTCTCGTCTTTATTGGCAATCGCAAGATAACGTTCTGCACGACGTTCCGCGCTTTCTCGCGCTATTGAATAATACCGTTCTCTATCCGTACGAGCGTTAGCCGATTCAACGTCTTTTGACGTTTTAGGCGCTGAAATCTTACGTTTTACGATATACTTAGTATAGGCGTAACATTCGCGCGATACTTCGTAACCGCTTAATTTATAACGGTTTATCCCTTTATTTTTTGACGAACGATAAACAAGCCCTGCTTTCATTAAAGCAAGAATCGCTTTTTTTACCGTTGTTTCGGATAAATTCAATATACGCGCCAATTTCTTATTTGAAACACGGTACACTCCTCCCCCGGTCTTTGCGTTTCCGCCGTTACCAGCGTAAGCACATTCCGTCATCAAACGAGCAAGAACGCGTATTTCCGACAAGAATAAACGACGACGCTCCCCGGAAACACAAATTTCCGCCGTATATAAATACTGCGGAATAGTATCATATTGACGTCCGGAACATTCTTCCGTCGCCTTATAAGCCGTACCGTCTTGGTCGCGGTCTATTTTTTCAATCTTTTTGGAAGAACGCAATTGCTCGAACGCGTTCGCAACCGTCGAACGCGCAAAGCCAAATTCTTCTCGAACTTGTCCGTATGTAAGCCGGCACGTCGCGTCCGGATTTGACGTTTTTGAAAAGTTATAAATCTTTCCTAAAAGAGCATACGCAGACGGCGTAAAACGGCGCTCATCGCCCTTTTGACGATATAAAGAAAGCGGAACTCGATTAAATAAACCGAGCTTGCTCTCATCTAATTTTAACGTCAATACCGCCGTCGCCATTATTAACTCCTTTATTCTTCAAACCAGATTATTGAATCGCGAACGCACAATTCACGGTCAACAATTTGAATTGTTCCGTATCTAATCATTTGGTCAATCGCATACTTTACGCTTGAGCGCCCGAGTTTTAGCTGTTCGGCTATTTCGCCGTAGTCAACTCGCCCCGTTCCAGCGCCGATTTTCTCAATGATAATTTTCAATATTTCAATCGACGTCTCGTTTAGACGCCGTATTTTGTCTAATCGAACCGCTGTTTTTATCATATTTTCCTTATTTTTTCGCGTTTTTAGGTATTACAGTCGGAGTTTTATGCGACAAGCGCAAAAACTCCTGACAAGGAAACGGCCCGCGTTTCTCACGACTTAATCATACGCTCATTTTTCCGTCGTCGGATAGGAATTTCGGGGCGCGAATTTGTAAAGGGAGTTGCGACGAAAAAATTATCGAAATTCGATTATTTTATATCGCGCAACTCGTTTTTACAAAATTCGCGACGGAAACCCGAAATTCTAGCGCCTACGGCGCGGCTGATTAAGCGTGTGTGCGCCGTTGTGCCGAACTCGTCGTTTTATAGCGCTCTTACGGAAAACAAGCATTTTATTTTGCTTTTTCCGTTATTTTTTTATTTTTTTTATTCCAACTTCCGCTGAACGCGCGCATAAAATCCTTTACCATATACGAATTTTGCGCAATCATTTCGTCCATCGTCATTGACCTGTCTTTATACATAGGCACGTCATTCAACCCCATTGTCGCGCTCTTAATTTTTCTATAATAAAAAGCGCCGAGCGCGTCCGTTCTAAAGCGTCCGCGATAAGCTACAAGCGAAATCAAAGGCAATTTTTTATCCGCCGCTAAAATTTCGTTATCTGCGCCGTCTTCTATCTTTAACTCAAGCGGATAATATGAAAAAATATTCTTATACCGTATATAATGACGATAAATCGGCGTGTATATCAGCCACAAAAAGCGCTCCAGCGCCGTATTGCTCCCTTTCTTCTTTCGCAAGTAGAGATAAATCGTGTCAAATATAGCAGACGCCAGCAAATAAATAGCTTCGTCAATCGCAAAAAACGGTACAAAAAACCTAATATTTTTAGACGAACGAATATAAATTTTCGTCATAAGGTCTGTATTATCAACGCCAAGCGAGCCTGCACGTTGCGCGTCAGACAAATCTTCTTGATAAGTGAAATTATCACACGTCGCAATATGCGTCCTAATCTTCGTATCGACTTCTTCAAGGTCGTTATTTTGTGTCGGCTCATTTTCGCCGGCTACCGTTTGACGTCGCGTAAGTTGATTTTTTCTCTCCTTGTCACGTTCCATCACAGCCTTAATGCCAAACTCAAACGAATTATTCTCCGCATTGTAGGGGTCAAATTGCTCACCGAGCCGAAAGGCATCGTTATTTATACGGTGCGACCATTGCGTCCTTCTATGCGACGCATAGGTATTCATTTCCACAAGATTATTCTTGAACTCAGGAAGATTCCCTTCGTCATTCAACTCAAAATCCGCCCTTATTGGATAATTAGACATATCAATCGGCGTTGGGTGTGAATATAAGTAAAATTGCTTGCCGTAGTTCTCAAGCGCGTCGTACAAAGCTACAAGCTCAAGCCCGTCGTCGAATATTTCGCGCTCATTTTTGTAACCGAAAATATAATTATCGAAATTATAATTCCAATGACGTCGCAAATGCCGGCGAATCCAACGTTTTTGCTCTTCCGTATGCTTTTTCTCATTTAAAGACGCCCATTTCAAAAACAAAAACAACGTATGAAATCTCGTCCAATTATAAAGCACGTGCTTTTTTCTACATTCGATTATATATCGAGCATACACTATCCAAGGAAAGCTTGGAAATTGTTTCGTTCGGTTAAGAAAACCTTGTTTTGCCTGCGGTCTTAATATCTTTGACTCCGAAAGCGTTTTCCATTGCGTCAATAACGAAGTCTTTTTTGAACGTTGCTTACCGTTCAAGAACTTAGCGCCAAGATACTCTTTCAAAAACTTAACGTTTTTCTCAATACCGCCCTTAATCCCGGCAACTCCTATTTTTACCCGAATGTAATCAAATACTTTATATCCGATAATAACCCAAGCCCAAGCAGGAAAAAAGAACAAAGGTACGGTAAAATCAGCAAGTACTTTCGCCAAAAAGACCAACGTCGCTTCAAAATCAAACGAAACCGCAAAGTAAAAATACCAAGCTACCGTTTCAATCGCAATCGTTGCGCCGGAAAGATTATATAGCCAAATCCCCCCAAGCACGCGAACGTACCATTTTTTTCTTTTTAAAAATCGAAGATATTTTCTCACGTAAAATTTAGCCGGGCGAATAGTCCGCCTGTAAATCCTACGCCAAAATATCAACGATTTTGAATCTACGTTATGCGCGGTATCTTTCGAACCGTAAATGATAACGACAAGAAAAACGAGCGCGAACGTCGGCAATAATAGCATTGTCAACGTCTGAGATACTTGATATGCGACGTCGCCTACCTTTTCAAGGTATATTTCAACGAACGTCCAATCCGAAACAATCGAAAACCAAAGGTTCATTATCCCACGGAGTATTTATATATCTCCGAACTCTAACAAGTAAATTATCGCGAGTATAACTTTTTGTTTTTCAGTTGAAAACATTTTTGGAACAAAAAGTTCACGCGCTCGCTCTACACCCCGTCGAAGCTCTCGACGCGTAATACCGTATTTCCGACAAATATTTGCTTGCCTTTTGCTAAAATTATTCTTTGGAGAAAACTCGTCGTCGCAAATACAGTCTTCGCTCTCGCCGGGAGCTTCGCTTGAAATTTCTTCTGCAGGGGATTTTGCCTTTCTACTCTTGCGGAGCGCCTTTACGCGCTCGCTTTCTTCTTTTGCCTTTTTCAAAAACGCCAATTCTTTTTCGCTCTCGTAGTTCTCAAGCTCAAGCGCCGTCATTTTATCACGTTCTTCTTCCGTCAACGTTTCTCCGGGAACGTAATTCTTCTTGCTTTCTTTTGGTAACGTCGTTTTTACCATCGTTGGCGCGACCGTCATTTTGTCTATATTCATTTCTAATTGCCCGGGCAATTGCTTTTCGTTATTATTCATCAGTACAACTCACTCCAATTTGTATCTTCCGGTTGCGACGTTGGCGTTTCTCTTACAAAGAACCACCAACCGCACACAATCAGGGCAATTCCTAAAAGAACCGAACCCACAAGAATTAATATCCTTTTCATACCCCACCTTTATAATCAATCTTTATGCCATTATTCGTGGTAACGGCATAAACAAACCGAAATCTATAATTTCTTCAACACTAAAAAATAGCTATGATATTTTCTTGCATGTTGTTGAGTTTTAATTCTTATAGCACGAGTCTTTGAAAGCAAAATAAATAAATCCAAAATTTTAAATCCACTATCTCGGGCCATAGATATAACCTCATGCAAAAATATATAATTTTTTCTCCCGATAACAAAATCTTGACACTTTACAATTAAAATCCCACGTCTTTTTAAAGCTCCCTGCAGCGAGAATAACGAGTCTACCCAAAATGAACGCATTTCAGTTACACTATCAAAATAACCATAACGTTCTCCCATTATGGAATTATCTCCGGCCACAATAAAAGGCGGATCAAAAATTATACATTTAAATTTTTCCTTAAAAGGAAGCTCTCGAACATCAAATTTTTCTACTCCCGGCAATAAAGGATTTATATCACTTTTCCAATCCGGGGATTGTACAACATTATTACGATAAAAGCCCCCTACATTATAGCAAGGATCGAAATCAATCGAATTGCCTTTGTTGTATAAAACAAGAATATTATTTATAATTTCCTGCTCGTCATAACCAATGCTTTTAATTACGTCAACTTGATTCATTTTATATCACCAAAAAATTTTCAACTTTAGACAGGATTGGAAATCGTGTGTATCTTGATTTTTTCCAATCTTTAAATCAAAAAAGCGCTTTTTACTCTCTCCTTTGTAAAAGCGCTTTCCTTTTTTCAACGGAAAGCCGTTTTGGAACAACTTCCAACCTTTCTCTACGTCTTGGTTTTTGAGGTTTTTGGCTAAGTGGCTTTTTGATTGAGAATAAACCGTTGATTTTTTTACTTTTGAATTTTGGAGAGAGTTTTTCGTTCTCGTAGGCGCGTTCTTTCGCCCCTATTTCAAACGATATTGTGTTTATGCAAATTTGCATATCCAACTCAATTATAACAAGCAAATTTGCATTTGTCAAGCATTTTATGCAAATTTGTGTTAAAATTTTTTTATAGGAGGTGTTTTATGCGATTAAAAGAATTAAGAGAAGAAAAAAATCTTTCTCAATTAGAAATTGCAAAGGCACTTAATACAAGCCAAAGCAATATCGCACGCTGGGAAAATGAGTTAAACGAACCATCTTCTGGCTTTCTAATTCAGTTAGCAAAATATTTTGGGTGTTCAATTGATTATATCGTTGGGCTTTCCGACGATTTTGGGAATATAACATTCGATAGTTCGTCAGCGCCGGCTTTAACGTCGGAAGAAAATAATTTGCTCGAAGACTTCCGCTCTCTCCCCCGGCAGGAAAAGGCGCAGGCGTCTGAATACGTGCACTATCTCGCGCAACGTCGCGGACAAGCTAAAAAAGCTTAAAAGGAGTTACTTATGGGAATTGTTTTATTAGTACTTACTTATTTATTCCAGATTTTAATAGGTCTTATCCTTGCCGCTATAGGCATTGCCCTTCTTATAGTAGCGATTCCCCTTGTGCTTATCGTCGGTATTATTATCGGTCCGTTTCTTTTACTCGGTATCTTTTGACACTACATACAAAGAAATTCTTGCGAAGATTCTTGAAAGAATCTCGCAAAAACCGCTTTGTTGAAATCAAGTTATTTTACGATACAATTTTCCTACTACACAAAAGGAGAATTGTATGGACAATTACTTAATCGAGCTAATCTCTCAAATACACGATTTATGCCACCGTATCGACGGGTATCTCGACGCGGTTGCAGACTTAAAGCCAAATCTTCGGATAAGCTGGCAAGCGACGCCGAAGATTTTATCTTTCCCACCAAAAGAAACGTCCGACGTGGGGACGTCGGACGAAAATGCAAAACAGGGCTTTGTTGAATTTACTGACAAGGAGATTGAACAAATGCCTAAAAAATTACAAGGATTAATTATCGTAAACAAAAAACGCTGTCGTTGGCGCGTACATAAAAGCGGAGAATCAACGACAACGATTGAAATTCGATTTCGCGCAGACGGTTATAATATTTCCGCCTGCGGAAAGACGAAAGAGCTCGCAAAAGCAAATATGCTCAAGAAATTAAAAAACGCAAAGCCGAAAGAAAATATTTCGGAAATCCCAACTACGTTTCATTCATTCGCTACGTTCTATTTTGAGAACTTCCGCAAAGAATTGGTTGTTGAAAAAACTTATAGAATCGATTTAGGGAGATATAACCGATATTTAAAGCCTTTTTTCAAAGAAAAGCCGTTAAAAAATATCGTTCCGAACGATTGTAAGAGATTATTAGCGCCCATTGAAGAAAGCGGAAAAGAGAAAACGGCAGAAGAATTACACTCTTTACTGAACGTAATCTTCAAATCCGCAATAGACCATTACTTAATCGAACGGAATCCGATGTCAACGGTATTAAAAGTAGCGCACGTTGCAAAAAGCAGTATTGCACTAAAGAGAGAAGAAGAAAGTATTCTACTTTCGAAATCGAAAATCGAACCACTTTTTGAACTTGCGTTTGCTTTGGCGCTTTACACCGGACTGCGCCCGAATGAATTAGAAACGGCTGAAATAGACGGAGAATTTATAAAAGCGGTGAACAGCAAGCGCAAACGACGTGGCAACACAAAAAAACGGGTCATCGAATACAAACGAATTTATATATGCGACAAGCTCCGCCCTTATTTAGAGAACGGAATCCCGAAACTTCCAACTCCGCAATTATTACGACGCAGAATTAGCGCAGCTCTTCCGGGGCACGTTTTAAAGGATTTACGAAAGACTTTCAATTCCCGATGCAAAGAGCTCGGCGTTGCCGACCCGGCGCGAAAGTACTTTATGGGGCACGCGGAAAGCAAGCTTGACGAAACGTATACTGAACTTTCCGAACCCTACCTTCTACAAGAAGGTAAAAAGCTCAATTCGTGGTAACTTCCCCAAAACTTCCCCAACAACTCAATATTTTAAGAAGAAAAACGATAAAAAAATAACGGTTTTTAAGCATTTTTTACTTAAAAAACCGCTATTTTGGTTGAGGCGACGGGACTTGAACCCACGACCTTTTGGTCCCTAACCAAACGCGCTACCAAGCTGCGCTACGCCTCAATATATTTACGCCTGCAAGTTTTACCACTCAACAAGCATAAGTTATTATACTTATATTTACTCATTTAGTCAAGCGTTTTTGCTCCGTTTTTTAACTTTTTTTTAAAAATTTTTACCCTTCTTTTTCTGATTGCTTTTTACGACGTTTTATACAAAGAAAGGATTTTTCTTACTTAATTTTTTCAATTCTTACTTCATTAGGTCGTTTTTCTTTATTTGCTTGATATAATCAAAAATATGTGTTATAATATACGAAATAAAGGAGAAACTCCGATGAATAACGTTAACAAAACTCTTTATATTCCTTTATACGGAAAAGCTCTAGTAAGCCGAAAAGGAATTATTTTATCCGATAAAACAGCCGAAAAAATTTGGGATAGCGTAAATTTTCCCTTAAAAGGAAAATCTAAATCAAAATGGCTTAGTTTTTTTATGGGTATGCGCGCCTGCGTATTCGATAAATGGGTAAAAGAAAAAATCACGAATCTCAACGATTGCGTCGTACTTCATTTAGGTTGTGGTTTAGATAGTAGACACCACCGCCTTGAAGCAAACGCTTGTCTTTGGTACGACGTCGATTTCCCGTCCGTCATAGAAGAACGCAAAAAATATTATGAAGAAACTGAAGCTTATAAAATGCTTGCATCGGACGTAACCGATTCGTCTTGGCTTGATAAAATTCCGAGCGCGAAAAACGCAGTCGTCGTAATGGAAGGAATCGCTATGTATTTAGACGTAAACGCGTTAAACAAGCTTTTTTCCGCGCTTTCCAATCGTTTCGATAACGTATGCGTTCTCGTCGATTGCTACACCGTTTTCGGCGCAAAAATGACAAAAATCAAAAACCCCGTCAACGACGTGGGCGTAAAAGACGTTTACGGCTTGGACGCGCCCCAATTATTAGAAACTCAAAAGCTTAAATTCAAGCAAGAACACGAACTTACCCCCGACTATTTAATTAATGAACTGCAAGGTTTTGAAAAAAAATTATTCAAATCCCTTTACGCGGGTAAACTCTCGAAAAAACTTTATAAATTATACGAATACGAAACTTAAAACGTAAAAATGGGAATAGCTCTTAGGGAGTTCCTATTAGGGAATTTTTATCCAAAATAAAAGTATAGCACACTATCTTCACTAAAAGTGAAACGTAGTGTGCTTTTCTTATCCACAAAAAATTAAATATTATTAGTTATATTTTTAGCCTTATGGCTAAAAGTGATATGCCGTTGGCGTGATATTTTGGCAAAGCCAAAGTTATATTAAATAAATCCTTAACTTTCCGTAAGGCAAATATAACTGCGTAGCAATATAACTTGTCGTTAGACAAATATCACAAATCCGCTTGCGGATTTATTTAGTTGCCGAATCCCTTGTAGGGACTCGGCTTTACTATCCCCATTTTTTTATTCTATCGTTTATTCTTTTGCTTTTATAATCTTTACCGGTTTTATCGCCTTTATCCTTATCATCGGAAATACGAGCGATATTGAAGTCAAAAGTAAAATTAAAATACAATTTACGAACGCGATATTCGGTTGGAAGGTTAAAAATTGCAAATCTAATACGATATACGAAGTCGCCAACTTTTTCAACGACTCGATTAAAACGTCGTTCGCCATATCAATAAAGAAATACTGTCCGGCGGTCGCTAATAAGCAAGTCAAAACCGCAATCAATAAAACTTGCAAACCGAAAATCAAGCTTATCGAATAATTTTTCGCGCCCAACGCTTTTAAAATCCCGATTTCTTTCATTTTTCCGTTTATCATTTTAGACGAAAAGTTCACTAAAATAAAGATTACGCCCAAACACAAAAAGATTGCTACCAACTCAAAAATCGGAATAAATACTTCGACGGCAACCGTCATCGTTTTTACGCCTTCAAGCGCAAAACCTTGACTTTTATAATCCAATTTCTCTAGATTTTCAAGCACGGCGCCAATCCCTTCGCTTCCGTCAAAATACAAACCGTAAGCATACGAACTTGCCTTACCGTAAAGCTCGATTAAGTCAGAGGACTCTTCTTTTGAATAAATCAACGTATCCCCCATAGCCGTTAATTTTTTTATGGTTATTTCTACGGTATATAAAGGGTTTTCGTTTTTAACGTCATAATATCTATACGCGGAAATTTTCACCTTTTGGGGCACGAAATCTTTTAGCGTAGCCGAAGTGTATTCCGTACCGAAAATTTCGTTATATTTCGACACGCTCATCGTTGCTTCCCCCGCTTCAAGCCCCGTCACGTACGGCTCGGCGTTTATAAACGAAATAATGGGCGTCGAATAGATATTAGGCGATTCTTCAACGCCTTTAAAGACAAGCTTATTGTGCGCATAAAAACAACGGTTTAAATAAGCTTTTTCCGAAAAGTTCGGGTTTAACGAATAAGTATAGCCCAAGCGGTCGTAAACGTCGCTTGAAAAGGCTTGGAAATCCGCGTCGTTATACGTATCGTCTTTTGTTTGTAGTTCGCCTTTGGCTATTTTATCGAAAAACGCTTCGTGTTTCGTTTTATAATCGGTTTTTATGACCCCTCGCACCAATATAGAATCAAGCCTAAACCCTAACGGAACGAAATTCCCCAATAAATCCTGATAGGTTTTTCCGTAATAGTTCGTTTGGGGAAGCGAAATAATCGTATCCGCCAAATAATCGGTAATAATTAAACCGTAGTCTTCGTCGTCCTTAAGCGCTAAATATTCAATCTCGCCAAACTTTCTTATAAAAAACGCCTCGTCAACCACCAAAGTGCCAAACGATTCTTGCATATAGAAATTTTTATTATTTTGGAAAAAAAACGACTGCGATAACCCCATAGAATTATTATAATGTGTGATGGGCAAAGTCGTATTATAAACGGGATAAATTTTCCCCTTATACCCAGAATCGTAAAACGACTGTATATCTTTTTCTCCAATCTCCACGCGATAAGTCCTATCTAGTTCTTCTTGCGTTTCCTCGTCAAGAACTTTTTCTACCAACAACGAAGTTTGATTGGCTTTGAGCATCTCGTTTTGCAAAATCGCGCCGGCGTCGAAAGCAATAATCGTTTGCGCGAGCGCCATAATTATCATAATCACGGCGATTATTACCGAAGAAAAAGCAATTGCTAACGCTTTGTTTTTCAAAAACTTCCCCGATAAATTGAGCGTTTTGGAAAAGGGGAATTTTTTGTTTTGAATTTCAATCTTTTTCGGCTTGACTATCCCTTCTTGCGTCGCTAAAAACTTATCCGTTGTTTTAACGATTTCACCCGATTTTTCCTTTGAAAAATACTCGTTAATCGTATCTATATCCCTATTACTCAATCCCAAGCCCTGCGGATAAACGAGTTTACCGTCTATAAGTTTAACTTCGTCCGCGAAATCGGGATTACGGCTTTTATCGGATATAATCTCCCCTTTTTTTAATTCAATAATTCTATCCGCGTAAGCGTTCGCGTCGTTGATATTATGCGACACGATTAAAATCAAACACTCTTTGGAAAGTTCTTTTAAAAGCTCTACGATTCTTTTCGCCGTAACGGTATCAAGATTACCCGTCGGCTCGTCCGCAAGAATCACGCGCGGATTTTTCACAATCGTCCGAGCGATTGCAACCCGTTGCTGTTCCCCTCCGCTTAACTCGGACGGATAACGGTCTTCATAGCCAGCCAAATCCACTTTCGCCAACGCGCTTTTAACCCTTTCGCCGTCCGTATCCCCTAAAAGATTGAGCGATAAAAGAATATTATCGTAAACGGTCAATTCTTCAATTAAGTGATAGTCTTGAAAGATAAACCCGATATGCGAGTTTCTATAATTACAAAACTCCCGTTCGCTAAAGGTGGACAAATCGTTCCCGTCTACCACGATTTTACCAGAACTAATATTATCAAGCCCGCCAATTAAATTGAGCAAAGTACTTTTTCCGCTACCGCTTTTTCCCAGCACGAAAATAAGCCCTTTATCGGGCAAAGTTAAACGGATATTTTTAAGCGCCGTATGCTCTTTCTTCTTTTTTGCTCTATAAATTTTCGACAAATCGGAAATTTCAATCATCGCCTAACAACTTTTACCTTTTTATTTTTCTTTAGAATTACTCAAATCCTTTTTATATTTTAGCATATTCTTTTGCTTTCGTCAACGCTTTTAATTTCTTCCTATAAAATTTCCTGTTTCTTTTCGTTTTTGAAATTTTTTACCTTAAAAAGTTTTTAATTCTTTAAACACTTTGCAAAAAGAAAGAAAATCTTTTGCGTTTTGAAAGCAAAATTGTTTTTTGAAAAAGTTGTTGAAATATTCTTGACTAAACGGCAAGAAAAGTGTATAATAGGTATAATGAATTATAAAAATTGTAAAGAGATTTTTAAGTAAAGGATATCTCTTGGAGTTATTTATGAAAGCAATTATTAATGCAACGATTGTCATGAGGGACTATCTTATCCCGAACGGCACGATTTTAATTGAAAACGAAAAGATTAAACAATACGGTAAGGCAAAGAACGTAGCTATTCCCGAAAACTGTGAAATCATAGACGCGAACGGCTTATACGTTGGACCCGGTCTTATTGATATACATACCCACGCAGCGGATAACAAGTGGATTTTCGAAGAACCTAAAGCGACGAGTGAATACTTGTTAAGCCACGGCGTTACGGGGGTCCTTCCCGCTCTTTACAATAATTTAAACAAAGAAGCTTATTTGCACGCCGTTGATAATATTTTATCCGCGTCCGAATCGGGCGATTTTAAAAATTTCGTAGGCTTTTATATGGAAGGTCCGTATTTAAGCCCTAATTTCGGTTGTGAACGCGATAAAAACGTTTGGAAAGACGCCGTTGTTAAAGAAGAATATATCGACATCGTAAAACGCGTTAAAAACAGCGCGAAAGTTTGGTGTTTTGCGCCCGAACGTGAAGGCATTATGCAATTCGTTCAAGACGTAAAAGCAGAAATCCCCAATATCGTTTTCGCCGTTGCGCATAGTGAAGCGACGCCTGAACAAGTCGAAAAATACATTCCTTACGGCTTAAAAATTGCAACCCATCACACCAACGCGACGGGTACGATTGAGCACTATTCGGAATGCCGTGGCGTTTGCGTAGACGAAGCGGTTAATTACAATAAAGAAATCTACGCCGAACTTATTTCGGATAGAATGGGTATCCACGTCGTACCTTATATGCAACGGCTCGTTCGTCGCATTAAGGGGGACGATAGAATTATCTTAATCGCCGACCAATTCGTTTGCGACGGACCTATCCCTGCCGGATTTGAAGAAGCAACGGATTTGCACTTCGATAACGCAGGCGAAATCGCGGGTTCAGGGCTTACGCTGGACGTAGCTTGCTCCAACTTTATGGTGCATACCGGCTGTTCGGTCGTCGACGCGTTTAGATTCGCATCCTACAACCCCGCAAGAGCATTAAATCTTCCCAACGTAGGTTATATTGAAGAAGGAAATTACGCCAACTTAATTTTTGTTGACGATAAATTTAACGTTAAAAAAACTATATTCAAAGGAGAATAAAAAATGAACAAAATTTTTGACCCCGCAACTGACTTCAACTTTACCCCTGCAAGTTACGTTCCTTTCAAGGATAGAGAACTTTGCGAAAAGTTAAGAAAAATCAGCGGAACGGATTTGGAAAAGCACGCTAACCCCGATTTTAACATCAAGGTTATGATGAACCCCCACCCCGTTCTTATCGCTACCCTTTTCTCGCGCATTAAAGAAGCGAGCGAAAACGGCAAGAAGATTACGCTTATTCTCGGCAATCCCGAACCCGATACGTACATTCCCCTTGCCCAACTTATCAACTACTTCAAGGTAGATTGTAAGAACGTACACATCTTCGCGATGGACGAATGGGCTGACCAAGACGGTAATATCGCTCCCGAAACCTACAAGGCAGGTTTTGCGCACTCGATGCTTAAATATCTCGTATATCAAATCGACGAAAAATTGCGTATGCCTTTGTCGAACGTACACTATCCCACCAACAAGAACATCGCAAACTATTCGGATATGATTACCGAATGCGGTGAAGGTGGCGCGGACATCTGTTCTTCGTCCCCTGGTTGGACGGGTCACATGGCGTTCATCGACCCCGTTCCCGATTTCTTCCCTGCAGGTTTTGACCCCAACGTTGAACCTACCAAGGCGCAAATCGACGAATGGCTCAATATGAAGGCTAGAATCGTTGACCTTCACCCCCTTACCGTAGCGCAAAACTCTTTGCACGGCGTATTCGGTCAATCCGGTTATATCGCAGACGTACCTCCTAAGGCGGCTACGATTGGTCCCGTTGACGTTAAGAATGCAAGAGAAAGAATCGAAGTACACGCATTGCTTACGAACGGTACGTTCTCTTCGTGGCAAAGAATGACGAGCCGTTTGGTTCTCCACGGACCCGTTACTCCGCTTATCCCCAGCTCTATGTTGCAACTTATGAAAACGCAAGTTTACGTTAGCGAAGAACTCGCTGCTCCGTTCGATTGCTGGGAAAAGGTAGGCTACTAATCTACAAGGAGTTACTCTAAAATGATTAACTATGATTTGAAAGTCGGTTTTTCAAGAATAGAAATCAATCCCCCTCTCGGCGTAAACCTTCAAGGTTATTTTCATCAACGTTTAAACGAGGGTATTTTAGACGATTTAGAAATCAACACCGTCGCCGTCCAAAAGGACGGCGCTACGGTTGCGTTGGTTACGCTTGATAGCGAAGCCGCGGATACGAACTACTACGAAACGGCAAGACAATACGCAGCAACGAAAACCGGTCTTAGCAAGGAAGCGATTTTTATCCATACGACGCATACGCACGTAGGCGGTTGTTTCGGCAAAGAAGACGAATACACGAACGATTTGGATAGAGAATACGATTCTTTGGTAATGAAAAAAATCGCAGACTCTATCGTTTATGCAATGGAAGATTTGAAACCTGCAAGAATGGGTATCGGTTTTTCTAAAGCGGAAAGAGTCGGGTTTAACCGTCGTTATTTAATGAAAGACGGTTCGACTAAAACGAACCCCGGCGTAAATAATCCCGACATCGTTAAAGCAATCGGATTATTAGACGAAAGCGTAAACGTTATCCGTTTCGAAAGAGAATGTGGCGACAGCGTAGTGATTGGTAACTACGGCAATCACCCCGACGTTATCGGCGGAAACAAAGCTTCTGCGGATTGGCCTGGGTTCACGAGAAGAATTTTCGAAAGAGCGGTTGAAAATACCAAATGTATATTCTTCAACGGCGCACAAGGCGATATCAACCACGTAAACGTTAAACCGGTCGGCGGCGATTTGAACGGTATGTTCAACGATTTCGACGACGTAACGCGTGGCTATGCGCATTCCCGCCATATCGGTAACGTTTTGGCAGGCGCATTAATGAGCGTTTACGAAAAGGTAGAATTTTTACCCGTCGACGAAATCAAATTCGTCGAAAAGGTTATCAACGTAGCGTCCAATATGCCTAAGAAAGAAGAAATGGAAGAAGCTCGTTATATCCAAAAAATGGTTGACGACGGCAAGAGAGAAGATCTTCCTTATAAAGGAATGATGCTTACTACTATGATTGCCGACGCAGCGCGTAAAATCCGTTTGGAAAACGGTCCCGAATACTTCCCCTTGAACTTATCGGCGATTAAAATTGGTCCCGTTGCCTTTATGGGTATTCCCGGCGAGCCTTTTACGGGTGTCGGTATGGGTCTTAAGGAAGCGGAAGGCTGGAAGATGGTTTGCCCTACCTGTTTAACCAACGGTAGCCGTGGCTATTTCCCGATGGAAGACTCGTACGCTGAAGGCGGTTACGAAGCAAAAACGTCGGAATATAAAGCCGGTGTAGCAGAAACGATTATTGAAGAAGGCGTTAAAATTCTTAACTCTTTGAAATAATTTAAAACAAAAACCATATAAAAACACCTACGATTTGCATCGTAGGTGTTTTTCTCGTATCTTTTATAAAGTTTTTCTTTGCAAAAGAAGTTCTTCTAATTCCAAATAGCGGTTATAAACGGTATCTGCTTCCGCTTTTTCGGCTTTCGGCGTAACTTCGTCCTTGCGTTCGACGATTTTTGAAACCGCTTCGTTGATATCTTTATATACCCCCGAACCGTACCCAGCCAAAATTGCCGTACCCAAACAGCCCGTTTCCTTGTTTTTCAAAGTTACGACTTTTTTACCGGTAATATCCGCTTTAATTTGTCGCCAAAGCTTACTCTTTGCTCCACCGCCAATCGAAATTACTTCGTTTACGGGGATTTGCAAGTATTCTAAGTAACGACGTAAAAGACAAGCAACCGACTCCATAATCGCGCGAGTGAAATGCGCGCGCGTGTGTTTCAAGTCAATCCCGTAAGCTCCGCCTTTTAAATCGGGGTCGTTCACAGGCATTACGCTACCGCGCATATTCGGAGATAAGACAAGCCCTTCCGAGCCAAAAGGTACTTTTTCGGCGTCTTCGTTGATTTTATCGTAATCCGCGTCGAAATAGAAATTCTTTTTGTACCATTCCATTACCATACCTGCGGTAGGCGCCCACATTAAAAGACAGTATTTGCTTTTTCCTACGTAGTAAGCCGGCACTTTTATTCCGTCGAAATAAGGGGGTACGTCTTTCGCGAGCGCGCAAACGGCAAGCGCCGTACCCGTCATTTCGCTAATCGTACCTTCTTCGATAATACCCGAACCGATAAAACCGGAAATTTGGTCGAGTGCGCCCGTACAAACGACGGCGTTCTTATATTCGCCTACCCGTTCGCCACTTTCGTAAAGCGTCGGCAAATAGTTTTCGTCAATGCCGATAAAATCAAGCATTTCTTTCCAATATTCGCCCGTTTTAACGTTTAAATATAACGTTGACGCATAGAGGGAACGTTCGCAAACGAATTTTCCCGTAATACGGTAAAGCAAGTAATCTTCCAACAACAGGATTTTATCGAGCTTTTCAAAAAGTTCGGGACGTTCTTCTTTCAACCAAAGTACTTTAGGCGCAGGATAGCCGGCAGGTATTTCCGTTTGTCCCGTCCTTTCGTAAACGCTCTTTATTCCAAACTTGTCTTCGATTGCTTTCGCTTGTTTTTCCGCGCGGTTATCCAGCCAAACGATAGCGTTCATAAGCGGGTTACCGCTCTTATCTAAGAAGATAAGCGTTTCGCCTTGCGTATCAATCGCAAACGCGTCTATTCTTGCTTTTTTAGAAAGCTCTTCGTAGGCTTGTTCGAAGAGTTCGAAATATTTTTCCGCGGGAAATTCAACTCTTTCCCCGTCAGTAATTAAGGTATAGGATTTGGTAACGGAGGCAAGTTCGTTGCCGTTTTCATCGAATACGCACCCTTTTAAAGAAGTCGTACCAATATCAATCCCCATTAAATTTTTCATAGTTTTCTCCACTTTGGAAAAAAGCCGTTATAAAACGGCTTTTTCTCTGTTATGATATGAGATGAGATTATCTCTTTTGTTGCAAATCGTAATGAACGTCGTATTCTTTTTCTTCGTCCGTGAATTTACGCAAAGTATTGATAACTTTACCGTCGTTCCACTTTCTATCGCCTACGTCTTCTGCCGTACCCATAACGGTGATATTTACTTGACGACGACGAGCAAGTACGTGATCCCAATCGATGAAGTAGATGTGCGCGAATTTACCGCCGTCAACTACGCCGTCTTTAATGGTCATCGTTTCGCTACGACCGAAGAAGCAAGAACGAAGATGTCCGTCCGTGTTCATAGACGTGAAATCGCCCAATTCGTTTACGTAACGGCCGTATTTAGCGTGAATAGGACCGGGGTGACGATAATCGCCTTCGTTGGTGTAGTCGGGAATCATCTTGCGCATAATATCGAGCAAATCGTGTTGTAAATATTCAAGGTCGAACGAATCGATATCGTGCGAGCATTCTTGAACCATAACCGAACAAGTCGTATGGTGAGAAACAATCGCAACCGTACCGTTCTTAATACCCGAAGCTGCAACGATGTCGTTTACTTCCTTGGAAATATCGTGGAAAGTAGGTACCCATCCTCTCGATTGCAATTCCAACTCTTTTTGATAAATTTTGAATTCCATAATTTTTATCCTCCGATAAATATAATTGTTTTTAATTTAGTTATGGCGTTCGTCCCAAGCACGACGAACCGCGCCAATCATTTCGTCAACCATCGCAGCTCTGTCTTGCGCTTTCGCTACGCCGGAAGACGAACCCGTCGCATCCGCACCTGCAATAATCGTGTTGTAAACGTCTTGACCGTTCGCAATCCCTGCCGCCGTAAGCACCAAAATTTCAGAATTTACGTCCTTAACCGCTTTAGTCGCAGCTTCTACGTATTCCTTACCAACGCTTACCCCCGTACCGATTAATTCGGACGGTTCAGCCACGATAATATCGGGAGCAAGGGTTGCAATCTTGCTCGCATCCGCCATCGAATCCGCGCATACAATCGTCGTTAACCCTACTTCGTTTGCGCGCGTAATCGTCGCTTTCAAAGTATCGAAGTCAAGCGGTTTTTCGCAGTGGTTAAGCATAACGCCGTCCGCACCTGCCGCAACGAGCGATTCAGGCAAAATATCCGCAAGCCCTCTACCGGGCAAAATAGCGTCCATATGGGGCGCGAAAACGTGAATATTTTTGGTGTTTTCTCTAACCCTACGAATATCTACTACAGGCGTCGTGAAAATAATATCTACGCCGTATTTTTCACTCGCTTTATCTGCCGCTATCGCAAGCTCTAAAATATCGTCGCCGTACAAATAGGATTTAGGTCCAATCTCAAAAAAAGGCAACTTTACTTTTTTCGCATTCATTTTGCAAATTCTCCTAACTCAATTTTTCTTCTCTTCTATTATACAAATTTTTTCTCGTTTAGTCAAGAATTTTATCATAATTTTTTTCGAAAAACAACACAAGTTTTTCAAAATCGAAAATTCTTATTTTCTTTTCGCAAAATTTAGTTGCAAATACCAAAAAAAAGTGCTATAATAAAATAAAACAAGCCTTAAGGAGAAACTATCCATGTTAAGTGAAAATGCATTAAATTCAGCAAAAAAGGCTTTTGATATTGAATCTGAATGCCTCCAAGAAATGAAAAACTATTTTGACGAAGTAGCGTTTTCAAAAGCAGTAACGTTGCTTTCTTCCGCTGAAAGAATCGGCGCGGCGGGTTGTGGTCATTCGGGTATCGCTTGTCAACACTTCGCGCATTTAATGTGCTGTATCGAACGCCCTGCACGCTTCATCTCCCCTGCGGAAGCAATTCACGGTGCAAGCGGATTTTTGCAAAAAGGCGACGTTATGCTGTTAGCGTCCCGTGGTGGCGCAACGAAAGAGCTTTTCCCTATCCTTGATATTTGCAAAGCGAAAGGCGTTTCGGTTATTACCGTTACCGAAAACTTGGAATCACCCCTTGCTAAGGGCGCAGACGTCGTATTAAAGCAATACGTGAACCGCGAAACGGATAAATACAATATGCAAGGCACGACGAGTACGACGGCGCTTTGTATGATTTTCCACGCTTTACAAACGGCAATCATAGAAGAAACGGATTATCAAAAAGAACAATTCGCGCTTATCCATCCAGGTGGCGCGGTCGGCGAACGTCTCAATAAAAAGGAGAATTAACCTATGCAAAAAAACGGCAGGACTAAAATCAATATCCGAAGGAACAAAATATTAGAGATTTTGCATAAAGAAAAGAAAGTCTATATTGCGGATTTGAGCCAACTCCTAGGCGCTTCACTCGTTACCATTCGAAGCGATTTAGACGTATTGGCGGAACAAGGCCAACTTATACGTATGGCAGGTGGCGCAGTTTTACCTAACGAAGAAACGAGCCCCACGTTTTCTCCCATCAATAATCGGGAAGCAAAACAAGAAATTGCCACGACCGTTGCCGAGCTTATCCAAGACGGTAGCACCTTGTTCATCAATTCCGGTACGACGACCTTGCTCGTCGCAGAATCTCTTAAAACGAAAAAGAATTTAAGCATCGTAACCAACTCGGTTCCTATCGCTACGTTGCTTGGCAAAGTTCCCACTTTCCGTATAATTTTGCTCGGCGGAACGATTAATACCCAATACGCCTTTACCTACGGTACGGATACGCAAGAACAATTAAACCGTTACGGCGCGGACTGGGCGATTTTATCGGTGGACGGCGTAAGCCCCGACGGTGATATCTCCACCTGCCACGCGGAAGAAGCAATTATCGACCGCTTAATGATTACAAGAGCTAAAAAAGTCCTTATCGTTGCGGACTCCACGAAAATCGGCAGAACGGGTTTCTCGTATGTCAGCCGTTGCGACAACAAAATCAAAATTTTAACGAATAAAAAATAATCTTAATATAAGGAGCAAAAAACAAATGAAACTTCTCATCGATGACGCAAACGTTGCAAAAATCAAAAAAATCTATGAATTTTACCCCGTTGACGGCGTTACTACCAACCCGTCCATTCTCGCAAAAAGCGGTAGAAACCCTTACGAAGTATTAAAGGAAATCCGCGAATTTATCGGCGAAGAAGCTGAACTTCACGCGCAAGTTATTTCCTTGGATGCGGACGGTATGGTTAAAGAAGCAGAAAAAATGGTAAGCGTCTTGGGCAAGAACACGTTTATCAAAATCCCCACCATTCCCGAAGGTTTAAAAGCTATGAAAATTCTTTCCGCAAGAGGCTTTAAAATCACCGCTACCGCTATCTATACCCCGATGCAAGCGTACTTAGCCGCAAAAGCCGGCGCAGACTACGCAGCGCCTTACGTAAACAGAATCGATAATCTCGGCGCAGACGGTATTGCTAGCGCGAAAATGATTCAAAATATTTACGAAAATAACGGATTTAAAACCCAAATCCTTGCGGCAAGTTTCAAAAACTCCAACCAAGTCCAAGAACTTTGCGCATACGGCGTAGGCGCTTCGACGGTAGCGCCCGACGTTATTGAAAACCTTATCAAAAACGCGTGCGTAACTTCCGCCGTTCAAGATTTCGTAACCGATTTCGAAAAACTCTGCGGTGCAGGAAAAACGATGCTTGATTGCGAATAATTAAATATTTAACCTAATAACGACTAAGCCCGAGCACTTTCCGTTGCTCGGGCTTTTAATTACTACGCACCTATTCCCTTTTAGTTATTACTTATCTTAGATTTTACTATCATTAACAAGGTTTATTTCTTCTTGTCCAATTGCATAAGCTCTATATATATTCGTACTCATATAAAATATTGATATAAGACTACATATTAAAAGAATCCAAGCAAACGCTTTTATAAAAGTACCTTTCTTTTTCATAACAGTGCTCCTTTTTACTCAATTATAAATTAAATTGTGGTTTACCAATAAAAGAAATATCTAAAACTGCTTGAGTTTTGTATAAATTTTCGTCCACACAAATTATTTTTTCTCCGCTTATCAAATTTATAAAACAATTTTCTTTTTTTATAGCTAAAATAAAACCACCACTTCTCATGACAAACAAATACTTTTTCTCTTCTATATTATTCGTTATATAATATGGACTTTTTGCGTAATAAATTTTATCCCCTTTGTCATCAAGCAACCATTCCCGCGCTTCAGGATGATAAGCATCACCCTTTGCCTCATCTACGACATATGGTGACCATGGATGGTTCTCACTATGTAAACTTGACAAAATATACATAGAATGTTTGAATATTATGGTTCCTAACGATGGTTGTATTTCCCTAACGGCAACAAACATAAACCCATAAGGTTCAAACTCAATAAGAAAATATTTCACTTCTTCTTTTTCATTATATAACGGATATACTTCAAAATCCTCATAAGTAAATCCAACGGGATATTCTTCCGTCAAATCTCTTGCTCTCATTCGTTCTCTAATGCGCCCAATATGTTCTTCTACGGTATAATCGTTGGGCGAATTTTTACACCCAGCAAAGCTTATACTCACGCAAAGCATAAGCAAAACTGCAAGCCCGATTGTAAATATTTTTTTAATCTTTTTCATATATTATGACTCCTTATTCGCGCATTAAATCTTCCAAATTAAATACTGTGGTCCCGTTACATAAAATTTGACTCCGCCAATGATTTCCGGACGATCTACCGGATACCCTTCAGGATATGATGCATAAGGATCCCAAATTCTAAAACAATACACCCCGTTAAACTCGCCATAATAACGAATACAATTATTGGTTATATCTTCCAATTTGGCATAAGGATAAACAATCTTACCGTGTTCGTCCGTCGCGCCTGCTATATGCTCATTAAAATACAGTTGCTTTATAGACTTAATAAATTTTAACGGCAAAACGTTAAGATCATATGTTTCGGGAACTACATCTTCGCCCCCAAACAACTGCAAATCTTCAACCGTCATATATCCTTTGTCATAAGCTTCTTGAAAAGTGTAAAATTCGCCCAATACTTCCAACGTGGCAACCGTGCCTATTTTTCCTTTTTGCTCTTCAACAATCGTATCGACGTTTGCAATATTTTCCGCAACGTTAATACACCCTATGCTTTCTTGCAAAATATCCAATATCAAAGCGCGTGAACTTTCGCTATAATAATTTTCATCTATTTTTGCTTTCACGTACGCAAAAAGTTCGTCAATACTCTCGTTTTTATGATTATTGAGTAATTGCAATTCTATAACAGCGCTATCGTCCGTTGGTGCTGATGCGGACGGGTCTTTCGGTTGACAGCCTACAAAAACAAACGCCATAACAACGCTTATTAATAAACCAAAAAACCTTTTTAACTTTCTCATTTCTTAAACTCCTTACAGCAAAAATCTTAAAGTATTTATAAAAAATTTAATTACCCATTGGTCTATCCCCCTTTTTATTATAATACAAAAAATGGAAAAAATCAATACCCTTTCCCAAAAAAGTAATAACAGTTCAGTTTCTATACCTAAAAGAAAAAAGACTGTTGAGATTTCAACAGTCTTTTAAAATGAAAAGCGGCAATTACCTATCCTCCCAACGGTTAACCGTAAGTACTTTCGGCGTTAAAGAGCTTAACTTCTGTGTTCGGAATGGGAACAGGTGGATCCTCTTTGCCATCATCA
>SVHK01000017.1 GCA_015055865.1 Clostridiales bacterium
GTACGCAAGATTTTTTTGTGGAACATACCTTTACCGTTCCCGGCTTGCATACTTTGAGTTTCAAAGTTACCGGCGGTGCGGACGAATATTCGGAAAACAACGTATATCAAACGTATATGTACTTGGAAAGCTACACCAAGATTTTGCTCGTTGAAAGAAACGACGGCGAATCCAACGCTTTGAAAGGTTTGCTTGAAGAAGAAAACGAAATTCTTGAAATTTCTACGTGGAACGTGTTCGACGAAGAAAGCGCGCCCAAGGAATTGGACGATTTGCGTCAATTTGACCAAGTTGTTCTCGTGAATATCGCAAACGAAGATATGCCTAAGGGCTTTGACGAAATGTTGTACACGTACGTGAACGATATAGGCGGTGGCGTGTTGACCGTCGGTGGTAATCAAATCGACTCGAATGGTAACGTTGTTTTGGACTCCCGTGGCGAAGTCGTAGCGAACGCGTATAACCGTGACGATATGTACGGTACGCTCTATCAAGAAATGTTGCCCGTTCAAGCGATTGATTATACGCCCCCTATCGGCGTTATGATTATTATCGACCGCTCTGGTTCAATGGACGGTCCCTTCTCTTCGTCTGGTCAAACTAAACTTGAGTTGGCAAAAGAAGGCGCGAAAGCGTGCTTGAACGCATTGTCCGAGCGCGACTGGTGTGGCGTTATGTCGTTGGAAGAATATTACTCGGAAGAAATTAGAATGACTCCGGTTACCCAACGCGCTAAAATTGAAGCGGCGATCGATAAGGTCGAAATTGGCGGTGGTACGGTATTCCAAGGCGCTCTTGAACGTGCCGGTGCGGCGCTTAAGGCGTTGACGAGCGTACAAAGACGTCACGTTATTCTCGTAACCGACGGTATTCCTGCGGATACCTACGAAGAATACGTAACGCCGATTCGTCACTATAACGAATCGGCAGAAGTTACTTTCTCGTTCGTTATTATCGGTGAGGACCTTTCCAGCTCTGATAAAAATAACATTAAGATAGCAGCGGAAGTGGACGGTGGCGGTCGTTTTTACGACGTTTGGGACGTTTCTACCTTGCCCCGTATTATGCGTGAAGAATTGAATATGCCCGAAATCAAAGCGGTAAACCACGAACCTTTCGTTCCTACCATTTCTAATTACACCAACGTCGTAACGGGCGTCGACCAAAAGAACATGCCCGAACTTGACGGGTTCTACGGTACGAAATTGAAAGCGAACGCGGTAGCGTCGTTGATGGGCGAATTCGTTCCCATTTATGCGCAGTGGAAGTACGGCGAAGGTATGGTCGGTAGCTTTATGTGTGACTTGAACGAAGTTTGGTCCTCTAAGTTTATGAGTAGCGCAACGGGTAGACGTATTGTTACGAATATAATAAACGGTCTATTCCCGACTCGTAATATTCGACCGCAAGATATGGACGTCGTATTGCAGGAAGAAAACTACAATACGAATATGAGTATCTATACCCAAATGGAAGAAGGTGAAACGATTGAGCTTGATATTACGAGCCCGAACGAAAGTGGAACGGGAACGGAAACGAGAACGATTAAACCTCGTCCCGAAGACGGATATAGCCGAATTTCTTTCACCATTAAAGAACCTGGCGTGCATTTGTTGACGGTTAAAAAGAGAGATTCGAAAGGCGTTTTAATCTCGCAAGTCCAAATGTATAAGACGTTCTCCTACTCTCAAGAATACAATATGTTCTTTGACGAAACGCAAGGCGAAGGGTTGATGGAAACGCTCGCAATTAGCGGTAAAGGCGAACAAATTGAAAATTCGAGCGAAATTTTCGAAGAAATTGAAAGAACCTTGAAACGTACTTACGACCCGAGAATCCCTTTCATTATTGCGGCGCTCGTGTTGTTCTTGCTTGATATTGCGGTACGTAAATTTAAGTTTAAATGGCCGCACGAAATCATTCGCGATTATAAAGCGAAAAAATTATTGCAACAAAAAACGAATTAATCAATCTGCCTAAGACGAAGGGCTTTGCGTAAAGCCCTTCGTCGGCAGGAAATTCAAATTAGTTAGTAGCTATACTGTATAGCTTGTTGGAAAAGATTGTTTACAATATTTCCACGGAGGATAGAATGAAAAAACTTCGATTACTCACGGTATTGAGTTTTATCGTCGGATGCCTTATGGTGTTGGCTTGTTGCCAAAAACCTGCGTTGGACGCTCCCAGTATTGAAACGTTCAAAGTTGACGATACGAGTTTGACTTTGACTTGGGAAAAAATTGACAACGCGAAAGGCTATAAGATATTGGTCAATACCGAAGAATATAATAGCAAAAAGCCGTCGTATCCCTTGGCTAATTTAGAGGCTGGTACTTATACCATTACGGTAAAAGCGATTAGCGATAACGAGGACGTTTTGGACTCTGATTGGTCTCAAACGTTTAACTTTGAACGCGAAGCGGAATCGGGTATGGTGTACGCCTTAATTAATAATAAGACGGAATACGAAGTACGCAGCCTTGGCTCGGCGACGGGCGATATCGTGATTGGCGCAACTTACCGTAACAAGCCGATTACCAAAATTGCGGATATGGCATTTGCGAATAAAAGTAAAGACGTTAAATCGGTAACGATTGGCGAAAACGTTAAATCTATCGGTTCGCGCGCGTTCTATAACTGTTCCAATATGGAAACGGTTACGTTCGTATCCGATTCCGTAACGTCGATTGGTGCTTACGCATTCCAAGGTTGTAGAACGTTAAAGACCGTTAAAATTCCTGCGAAAGTGACGGAAATTCCCAACTTCGCGTTTGCGTATTGCCGTTCCCTTGAAACGATTGAATTTAGCTCGGTCGTAACGTCGATTGGCGAAAAAGCGTTCACGAATTGCGATAAGCTCGATAACGTCGTTATTCCCGACACGGTTACGTCTATCGGTTTGTACGCGTTCGCGGACAATATGGGTTTGACCACGATTGATTTAGGCGAAAATTTGCAATCGATTAGCGAATACGCTTTCTTAAACTGCGAAAAGTTGGAAAACATTACGTTTGGCAGTAAAATTAAAACGATTGACAAGTACGCGTTTTCCAAATGCGTTGCGCTTAAGAGCATTGACGTTCCCGACTCGGTAGAAACGCTTGGCGAAGGCGCGTTCCATTCCTGCGTGTTGTTGGATACGGTGGATTTGAGTTCCAACTTGAATAGTATGGGCCCGAACGCATTTGCGTTAACGAAGCTTTATTTAGAAGCGACGAGTGGCGTCGTAATCGTAGACGGTTGGATTACCGGTCGTAACGGGTTGGATATTGAGTCCATCGTTATTGAAGAAGGTATCGTAGGTATTGCCGATTACGCGTTCTATGAAAACGAACACGTAACGGGGCTTACCATTCCCGATAGCGTTAAATATATCGGCGCGCGTGCGTTCTACAATTCTAAATACTTAGCAAACCTTGCAATCGGCGCAGGCGTAGAAAAGATTGGCGAAAAAGCGTTCGCGCAATGTAAAGAACTTCGTAACGTAACGATTCACGACGATAGCGTATTGAAAGTGATTGACAATTACGCGTTCCAAGCTTGTACCCGTTTGAAATTGAAGTCCGATTTACCTGCGACGCTTGAACGTATCGGTACGTACGCGTTTGAAAATACGTCCTATTGGAATACGTCGTTTTCTTTGGTTTATATCGGTAACTGGCTCGTTGGTTGCGTAAACGAAGCCATTCAAAACGTCGAAGTAGACGAAGGTACCGTGGGCGTTGCGGATTACGCGTTCTATAATTGCGTGGCAACGAACAGCATCGATTTGCCTGCATCGGTACAATATATCGGACGTGCGGCGTTCTACGGTTGCGGAAACTTGACTTACGTCAATATTCCCTACGGCGTAAAGGCTATTAAAGATTTCACGTTCTACGAATGTATGTCTTTGCCTGGTATTACCATTCCCGAAACCGTTACAAGTATCGGTTATTCCGCGTTCAATAAGTGTTATAGTTTGTCCACGATTACCATTCCCGATAGCGTCGTGTCCATTGACCAATACGCGTTCTTTAAATGTACGACGTTGAGCGCCGTAAACTTCGGCACTGGTTTGACTACGATTGGCGACCGCGCGTTCTATAGCTGTACGGCGCTTACGGAAGTCAACATTCCTAATAGCGTAACCTATCTCGGCTCGCGCGTATTCTACAAGTGTACGGCGCTTACGAGCGTAAGCATTGGTAGCGGATTAAAGACTTTGAGTGATTACACGTTCTACGATTGTTCTGCTCTTGCAAACGTATCTATGCCTTACGTTGAAAAAATCGGCAATTACGCGTTTAGAAACTGCGTAGCGATGACGGACGTTGATTTTGGTAACGAGTTGAAAGAAATCGGTAGATATGCTTTCCACGGTTGCGTTGGGTTAAAGAACGTTGTGTTCCCTGCAAGTTTGACGACGATTAACGATTACGCGTTTAGAACTTGTTCGGAATTGACGAGTATCACGCTTGCGAATACCGTTACTACGATGGGTAAGCACGTGTTCAACGCGTCGAATAAGTTGACCGTCTATTGCGAATACGACCAAGTACCGCAATACTGGGTACATTGGAATTCGTCCTTTAGACCCGTTGTTTGGGGTTGTGAATTGTCGCAAGATAAGAGTTACGTCGTATCGTTTGTGAAATCGGACGCAAAAATCGATAACCCGAAAGCAGTGAACGGTATGTCCGCGCCTTATAGAGTGGGTTACGACTTCGTGGGTTGGGCGACGAGCGCAACCGCGACCACTGCGGAATATACGATGGAAACGCTTTTGGACGCTCCTAATAATACGAAGTTGTACGCCGTTTGGAGCGCAAAAGCCGAATAAATCCTTAAAAGGAGTTAGATAAAATGAAAAAGAGAAAACTTCTTATCCTATTGGCAAGCGCGATGCTTTTCGTTTGCGCGTTTGTCGGTTGTAAAAAAGTGGAGAAAATTGACGTACTTAAGAAAGATATGCCCCAAGTGGTGTACGTTCTCGGTTCGGATTTAAATCTTTCCACGGGTAAGTTGACGGCGGTAATCGGCGACGAAACGGTAGAAATTCCGTTGAACGATTCCGAAGTCAGCGTTTCCGGTTACGATAAGAATAAATTGGGTGAACAAACCTTGACCGTTACCTACGGTGAACAAACTACGACGTTCAAAGTGAAAGTCGTTCCCCGCGTTAGCGTTCAAAAGAATGAAAGCAGTTATTTCGTTGGCGAAGAATTTAACGATTCAAAGGGTGAACTCGTCATTACCAACGACGACGGTACGGACTTTGTCGTAGATATGGACGACGAAACGGTAACCGTTTCCGGATTTTCTACGGAAACCGCTTCCTCTGCTTTGCCCGTAACGGTTACTTACGAAAAGGACGGCGTTACTTATAACGGTACGTTCGACGTTGCCGTTTACGATATAGCGGACGTAGATTTCAAATCGCCCAACAAGAAAGAATACGATAACCACGAAACGGCTTTGGACGTTTCGGGTGGCTATATTTCCTTAAAGAACGCGGACGAAACGCTCGTTCGTTATAAGGTTTTGACGGAAGATATGGTTAGCGGTTTCGACTTGAGTCAAGCGACGCTTGCGCACCGCGAAACGCCGTTAGTTCAAACGTTGACGGTGGAATATCTCGGTCAAGAAAAAACGTACGATATTCAAATTAATTTCAGTGATTTGTCTTTGATTAGACTTCGCGCAAGTGAATTTAAGGATTTTGAATGGACTGAAGCCGTTACCCCTGAAGGTTGCACCGCTCAAATGGGCGACAACGCTTTGGAAGCGATGGACGTTTATTTAAAAATGACTGACGTTGAAAAGAGAGACGTTACGAGTGAAGAACTTGAAACGCTTGTCAAAACGGCGTCTACCTACGGTCTTGATAAATGGAAAGCGGCGTTCGAATCCTATAAAGACGCGTTCTATTTAAAAGACGGCGGTCTTTATTGGGATTGCACGGATTTTGAAAAGACGAAAGCCGTTTATACGAGCTTGAAAGAAAAGAATCCCGTTATTTACGAAGACGCGCTTATCTTAAAAGAAATCGAAACGCAATTTGCAAGTACCGTTATCGTTCCTGCGGAAGACGAAGACGGTGAAGACGTTACGGTTGGCGACGTTTTGGCTGCGGTTTATTCTACCGAAACGATGGATAGCTTCGCCGGTCAACTTGAACTTATGATTTCTTTATACGAATCGCTTAAGGACGTACCCGATAATTGGACGTTGGCTGAATTGAAGTCCACGCATTCGGAAAAAATCGAAGCAACTTGGATACTCGTACGCGATTCCAAATATACGCATATTCAATACAGAACGCTCTATTCGATGGCGTCTAGATGGAGAGAGAACGACGATTTCTTCGATATTCTCTACGCGTATTATTACGACGAAACGAACGTTGACGACGCGGGTAAGGTTGACCTTGTAAAGATAAACGCTTTCAAGAATTTCCGTTTGCCCGACGAATTAGAAACGCTCTATTCGTACGTTTATACTTGTAAAAGACAAGTAGAAAATATGCTCAACGGCTACGGTAAGTCCGAAGATTTGTTGTATTACTACGAACAAGCGTTGAAGCTTAAGAGTAAAATCCTTAATAGCGGTAGCGATATGGAAAAGGATTTGTATGCTCGTTTGACGTTTGACTACTTGATCGGGGACGGTCAAGGCGGTTATCACCAAGCGACTTTCGACGAACTCTTCTACGCATTGCGTACGACTACTATGGGGTATATGTATCACTTTAACGCGTACGTAGATGTTCCCGAATTCGAAGGACTTTGGGCTCAACTTCTTTCCATTATGGAAACGGCAAGCGAGATGGGCGAAGAATATTATGAAACCGAAGAGTTTGGCGTAGCGGTTGAAACGATGTTTGCTGAATTCTTGACGTTGTCGCCGACCCAACAAGTAATGTTTATGAATTGTTTGAACCCGTACTATACGCAAGGTTTCCCTGCAAGCGTATGGGACGATAGTGACGGCGCGCCTAACAGTTTCGTACATTTCGTCTATAAGCATTATAGAAATAAATTGCCCGAAACGACGCACGACGCGCTTAAACAATTATTTACGGCGACCGAAAAATTGTCGATTTTGGGTATGAACCCTTACGGTATAGCGAACTTTACCGAAGCGATGCAAAAGGTAGAAGATTATCTTGACGCGGTCGTAGAAGACGCGGATAGAACGGCGTTTGAAAATGAATTTGCGTGGTTCTACGAAGCTTATAGCGAGTTGGCTACGGAAAAATACGCAGACCCCGAAAATCCGATAGCGGAAGATTTGGGAGAATGGAAAGGCACGTTCGACGAATTCTACACGGCTCTTGCTGAAGCATTCTTCGCGATGGAATTAAACAACATTTATCAAGCAAACGGTTCGAGAATGACTTTGAGTTTCTTGGCTGCTTACGAAAAGGCTGAAATTCTTGCGAACGAACTTCTTGCATCGGGCGATGAAAACGTTATCAAAGCGTACTATTTCGACTTTATGCAAAAGGCGATGAAAATTCCTGCGGTAAATCAAAATCAATTCGTTATTATGCCTACCTACCTTGCTGGTACGGGTGACTACTTAATGTATTATCTTCGTAACGCTTACGTAACTGCGTTGAAGAGCGTACCTGGAATGGGATTCCTTTACGATTATTATCAAGAAATTAACGAAAACGAAGAAGGTATTGCGTTAAAAGAATTCTTAGCAGAAAGCAGTTATATCTATTATACGTTCTTTGATTGGACTTGGAGTTTGAGCGAACGTGAAGGCGAAAAGCTTAAGTATTTCACGGATATTGACTTAATGGTTAAAATTATGTCCGACTATAGAACGCTTACCGTTGACCAACAATATTTAGTTGCGGCATTGGATATGTTTGGATTGTACCGTAATTCGCTCGTAAGATTTGCGATGGAACAAGAAATGGGCGCGGACGCGCAAGCGACCGTTCAACAACTTATGTTGGTAGAACAATATTTTATGCTCTATCAAAAGCTTCCTGATGGGGAAAACCAAGACGGCGATAAGTATATCGATTTGCTTGACGAAGAATTGCAAATTATGCTCGAAGACTACTATGAACTTAGCAAAGACGCTGAAGCGCTTGAAAAGTTCACGACGTACTTTGGGGAAATGTACGCTTACTATTTGACGGAATGCGAAAAAGCGGGGTTGAACGTTACGTTCACGCCTCCCGTTGAAGAAGGGCAAAATTAATAGAATAAAAAGTTTTGGCGCAAACGTCGATTCGGCGTTTGCGCGCCAAAGCGATAAGGGGAAGGGAAAGTATAACGGCTAAAGTTATACGATAAACAATGAGAAAGGAGATAAAAAGGTGAAACACAAGACTAGAAAAATTGCATTGGCGTCTTTGTCGATTTCAATGGCGGCGTTGTTTGGCGCATCCTTTGCAATTCAAACTCCTGTCAAGAATATGCAAAACGGTGGCTTGGGGAATTTCCCTACGGCAAGCACGGCGAAGAATTTAACCAAATTGTCCGACGAGTACACCGCGTCGCTTGATAATAAGCAATTTTTTAACGATACCGTTACGGAATTAAATAAACTTAATCAAAACAGCGACGGCACGCGTAGAATTATCGTTGAATTCGAATCCAAATCTCAACTTGACGTTTATTTGGAAAATGCGAAATTGCAATCCAAGTACGCTGAGTTTGCGGATTATGCGAACGCCAAAGAAGGCGTAGCGTACGCTCGTACTTTGGAAACCGAACAAAACGAATTCTTTAAATTGTTAAATAAAACTTCTCTTGAATATGAAGCTCGTCATACCTATACTTCGATTATGAACGCGGTATCTTTGGTTGTTGACACTAAAGACGTAGCGACAATCGAAAAGATTGACGGAGTTAAGAACGTTATTCTCTCTGAGGTTTACTTACAACCCACCGTTGAGCCGACCATTAACGTCGTTGACGTTTACGGTACGGGTATTTACGATTCTTCGGATATTCAATATAAAGGCGATGGAATGCTCGTTTCCGTTCTCGATACCGGTTTCGATATCGCGCACAACGCGTTCCAAACGATGCCTGAAGAAGAAAAAATCGTTCTTGAAGACGTAAAAGAAGTGTTCCCCCGTTTGGCGGCAAACGGCTATCGCGGAAATACTAAAACAACAGCGGAAGACGTATATTACAACGCGAAAGTTCCTTTCGCGTACGACTATGCGGACGGCGATTCGGACGTATTCGCGATTGCAAGTTCGCACGGCGTTCACGTTGCCGGTATTATCGCCGGTCAAGACGATTCCGTTACGGAAGCAGACGATAAGGCGTTTAAGAACGGCGAAAAGTTTATCGGTGTTGCGCCCAACGCGCAACTTATGATTGGTAAAGTATTCTCGGATAAAGATACGGCAAGCGGTGCGAATACCGACGATATTTTGGCGGCAGTTGCAGACTCCGTACTCGTTGGCGCGGACGTTATCAATATGTCCTTGGGTATGACTTGCGGTTTCTCCCGTGAAGAAGACGGTAGCGCGACGAACGAAGTTTACGATAAAGTTTACGCGGCGGGCGTCAATCTCGTCGTTGCGGCAGGTAACGAATACAGCTCCGCAATGGGTGGCGCGTACGGTTCTACCAACCTTACTTCCAACCCCGATAGCGCGACGGTAGGTTCGCCTTCTACGTATTTTAGTTCTCTTTCCGTAGCGTCTATTTCCGGTCAAAAATCGTCCTATATGCTCCTTGACGACGGCACGGCGGTTTATTTTAACGAGTCGTCTACGGCGTCTGGACAACAAGGTAAGTTCGTTGAAGAACTCTTGAACGGCGCAAAGACCAAAGAATTGAAATACGTGGTCGTACCCGGTTACGGGCGTCCCGGTAACTATACCAACGCCGTGAAGTCGGCGTTAAAGCAAGGTAACTGCATTGCGGTCGTTAGCCGTGGTGATATTTCCTTTGAAGAAAAACAAAAGAACGCGTTTGACGCAGGCGCGATTGGTTGTATTATCTACAATAATATGTCCGGTAAGATTTCCGCGTCGCTCGGTACGGGTAAGAAAATCCCTACCTGTACGGTTTCCGCTTCCATCGGTCAAAAATTCGTACAAAACGGTTCGGGTACCATTTCCTTGAACGAAGAGTATAAGGCAGGTCCTTTCATGTCCGACTTCTCGTCTTGGGGGCCTACCAACGATTTGAAGATTAAGCCCGAAATTACGGCGCACGGCGGTGAAATTACGTCGGCGGTCGTAGGCGGATACGCGCAATACAGCGGTACGAGTATGGCGTCGCCGAATATGGCGGGCGCGGTTACTTTGTTGCGCCAACACGTATCGGAAACTTACAATTTGACGGGCGTTGAGCTTGCCAACAGAGTTAACCAACTTTTGATGAGTACGGCGACCATCGTTTACGACGAAAACGGGTTGCCTTACGCGGTTAGAAAACAAGGCGCTGGGCTTGGCGATATTGGTAAAGCGATTAACACGGACGCGTACTTGTACGTTGAAAACAGCTCCAAGACCAAGCTTGAGCTTGGCGACGACGCTGATAGAACGGGCGTTTATAAAATGACTTTCCACGTCTCAAACACGTCTAACCAAGTTAAGACGTATAAGTTAGGCACGATTGCGATGACGGAAACTGTTTCTATCGATAACATTACGGTAGAAGAAAAAGCGTACTTGCTCGATAAGGGTCAAAGAACGTATCTCGTCAACGGGCAAAACTCCAAGACGGTTACCCTGCAACCTGGCGCGGACGCTGAAATCACCGTAACCATTTCCTTGAGCGCGGAAGAAAAGGCGTATATGGACGAAAGCTTTAAAAACGGTATGTACGTAGAAGGTTTCGTTACGCTTGAAGACCAAGGAAACGGCGTGGACTTGTCCATTCCTTATCTTGCATTCTACGGCGATTGGAACGACGCTCCTATGTTCGATAAGAGCACCTACGAAGTAAGTAAGGATTACTACGATTCGTCTATTAAAGAAGAAGACAAAATCGTTGCGGCACAATACGAATCGATTGCTATCGGTTACGCCTACAAAGAATACAATAAAAATTATAAGACTGACGATAACAACGGCTACTACTTGCCTTTGGGACAATACTTGTATAGAATGCCTAACGACGGGGATTCAGGGATTGAGTCGTCGGTAGATAAGATTGCTATCGGTAACAGCGACTACGGTGTGTTCGGTTTATACGCGATGTATATGGGTATGCTCCGTCCTGCGTCGGAAATGGATATTCGCATTGAAAACGCGGTAACGGGTCAAGTTATTTTCGAAAATACCGAATATAACGTAAGAAAGTCTAAGGGTACGGGCCCGTCCGTCGTGGATATTAAAATCGCCAGCGAAGACTTCGCGTTGAAAAACAACGAACAATATAAAATTATTATGACCGCTTCCGATTCTTACGGGTCGGGGGAAGGTCGTTCGGAAACGAGAGAGTTCGCTTTCTTCGTCGACTATCAAGCTCCGTTAATTCAATCGAGCACGTTTAGATACGAAGATAACGGCGACGGTACGCGTAGCGTATATCTCGACCTTGAGCTTTACGATAACCATTATCCGCAAAGCATTCAGTTGTTCTTGCCTTTGAGCGAGACGGAAGCGGATTTCGTTACCACCTATCCCGTTCCCGTTAAGAACAGCGTAAAAGACGGCGTTTCTAAGGTTTCGATTAACGTTACGGATTATATCGAAAGCATTGAGAACTTGCCGGGCGATTACAAGAATACGTTGGGCGTGCGCGTGGACGACTACGCGTTGAACGCATCTGCGTATCTCGTACAACTCAACAAGACGCTCGTTGACAAAGTTACGTTTAACTATACTTATAAAGATTCTAATAACCAAGAAGTGGTTTCTTCGCTTGCGGGCGGTACGGTCGTACTTCGTCCCAACGAATCGTTGGATTTGACGGACGGCGTAGGGTACGTTGCAACGCAAGGCGGTAACCAACAAGTAACCTTCTCCGTTGATATGATTGGTTACACGGGTTATATTTGTTCTAAAACGGATGCGCACGGCGTTGAATGTAATTTCGCTTACGACGAAAGACAGGGTTATACCTATAAGAAGGGCGATTATTACTACGATTCGACGAGCGGAACGGTAAAACAAAAGACGGAAGACGATACGACGGCTACTTACGCGCCGTTCACGAGATTCTTTAGCGTAATTGCTGAGGAAGTCGTAAAGAACGGTAACCGTTACGATACACCGGCAAGCAAGCACTTCGTATGTCCTGCTTGCGGTACGGAAGAAGTATTCTCGTTCAATACGAGAAATGGTAAAATCACAACCAAGACGTTTAAAGCGTATCATCAAGACCCGATGATTTTCGACGTTATCTTTACGTCTGCCGACGAATCCGTCGTTAAGGCGCAAGACGGCGTATTGTACGCGGTGGGCGTTGGTACGACGACGGTTACGGCTAGACCTTTGAATAATACGGACGCTTCAAACGACGTTACCTTTAACGTAACGGTTGAAGGCAACGTAATCAACTCGTTCATCGAAGAAATTACCGTTGGTTCGTATTACAACCGCACGAAGAACGTTACGCGTAACGTTTCCACGGGCGGAGCTTCCGTAGAGTGCGGTTCGGAATTGGATTTGTATCCTAAATTCACGCCTTGGTATATTACGAGCATTGACGATTTGACGTGGCAAACGTCCGACCCTGAAAAGGTTGAAATCCTTTCTTCGAGTTCTTCTTCGGCACGCGTAATTTGTAAGAAACCCGGCACGGTATCTATCTTGATTCAGTCGCCGTCCAACGGTTTGATTGGTACGTTCCTTCTCAACGTTGAAGAAGAATATACTATGAACTCCTACTATTTCTACGATTATAAAGGCGTAGGGTATAGCGAAACTTACGAAGAAGCTGGTGAAACGAGAAAAATGCTCGTTATCCCTGCGAACCTTGGTATCGTCATTATGGGTTGGTACACCACCAACAACGGTTACGAAGGTACGTTCCAAGACGTTAAAGGGCTTGATACGGTAGTCGTTCCTCAAGGCGTTACCGGTATCGGCGCGTACTGCTTTAAAAATACTTCGATTAGAAGAATTTACTTGCCTTCGTCTATCGAACAAATTTCTTCTTCCGCGTTCGCAGGTACGCCGATTGAAGAAGTGTACTGGTACGACGCGGGCGAAGACAGTAATTCGGGTATCGAATACGACGCGGACAACAACACCTATAATTGGGACGTGTTCTACGCGAACGCAAGCGTAAAATCTACGGCGAAACGTATCGTGCTTAACTACGGCGCGTTCTATAATTGTAGAAAACTTGAAGTATTCGATTTCTCCAGAGTAACGGCTGCGTTCGCTTATGCGATGGAAAATTGTACTTCGCTTGAATCGGTTGATTTGACCAACCTTCGCTATGCGGAATCCGACCTTTTCTACGGTTGTTCGTCGCTTACGAGCGTAACGCTTGATAAGGACACCGTATTGGCGTCTAGCGCGTTTGCATACACCGGTTTGACGGAAGTTGATTACTACGGTTCGTCCGTTGCAAAAGGTTTGTTCCAAAACGCAACGAATTTGACGAAAGTTACTTTCCATAACGATATTACGAGTATTGGGGAAAACGCGTTCAGGGGTTGTACGAATTTGACGGAAGTTGATTTCAAGGGCTCTTGTCAATCGATTGGTAAGACGGCGTTCTCGGGTTGTACGAAATTTACGAGTTTCGCGCTCCCGAAAGGGTTGACGACCATCGGCAACGAAGCGTTCTATAACTGTACTTCGCTCGCAAGCGTTACGGTTAGTCCTGATTCCGATATTCAATCGGTGGGCAATAACGTATTTAATAAGTGTTCTGTTCTTAAGAGCGTAACGGTGGACGGTCAAGCTGACCACTACGCTACGCAAACGAGCGGTACGTACACCAGACTTACCAACGCGGACGGCACGCGCGTGATTTTAGCGCCCAACGCTTATCCTCTTACGGGTACGGGCTTGTATACCGTTCCTTCGAATATGGTTGAAATTTCTACGTACGCGTTTGCGAACAATTCTTCGCTTAAGGGCAAAGAAGTTGTTATTCCCGAAGGCGTTACTGGAATCGGTTACGGTGCGTTCTATAATACGGGTATTACCAAAGTCGTAATTCCTGCGTCCGTAACGTACGTCGACGCTTACGCGTTCGCAAACTGCTCGTCGTTGCAAACGGTAATCTTCCTTTGCGATTTGACGGAAATTGCGCCTTACACCTTCTTTGGTTGTTCTTCGCTTACGAACGTTCAAATCCCTGCTTCGGTAGAAGTGATTGGCGAACGCGCGTTCAAGAGCACGGATATTAGAAAAGTCGTTTTAGGTGAAAACCTTACGACCATTGGCGTAGAAGCCTTCTTCGATTGCGTTGCGCTTACTGAAATTCAGTTCGCAGAACAATCCGCGCTCGAAATCATTTCCGACGCGGCGTTCGGCGGTTGTGCAACCTTGAAAGAAGTAAAAATGCCCGACACGGTTAGAGTAATGGGTGGCTACGCGTTTATGGGTTGCTACGCGCTTGAAACGGTTGAAGTTTCGGCTGGGCTTGAAGAAATGGGTAACTATGCGTTCTCTATAACGCCTACGCTTTCTAAGTTCGTAATGCGTGACGGTGCGAAAGTACTCGGCGATTACGCGTTCTTCAATCCGATTAACGAAAACGACCTTACTAAAGGGTTCTATTATCAAAACTCGCTTAAGAGCGTTAGTATTCCCGACTCGGTTGAAAAAATCGGTAAGTTTGCGTTTGCCGGTAACACCGTTTTGAAAACGATTAACTTGAAGGGTGTAAAGGTAATTGACGACTACGCGTTCCATTACGCAACTGCGTTACATACCGTCAACGTTACCGACGCGATTGAAAGAGTTGGTATGAACGCGTTTATCGGTAGTAGCATTAAAACGATGGATATTTCGCTTATCGAATACATTGGCGACCAAGCGTTCCTTGGTACGGCTATTAACGACGGCACAACTGCTTTCAATTTGACGAATGCTATTGAAATCGGCGCGGGCGCGTTCTATAACGTTTCGACGTTTATCTATAAAGGTATGGGTAACACTTCGCAAATGCCGATTAGTATGCCGAACGTCAAGAAGATTGGCGATATGGCGTTCTATACGGCGGAAGCGAATATTATCAGAAGCGTTGATTTGGGTACGAAACTTACGTCGCTCGGTGGCGCGGTATTCGTAAATTCCGCTCTTACGACGATTACGTTGCCTGCAAGCTTGAAAGAAATCGGTACGCCTGCGTTCGCAGCGTGTATGAACTTGAAAGAAATCAAGGTAAATTCGAAGAATACGAACTTCTTCGTTGAAAACAATGGTTTGTATAAGTATCTTGAAAACGGTACGTACGAACTCGTAGCGGTACCGAACGGCTTGACGGGCTATCAAGCGATTGACGAAGACTATACGAAGTTGACGCCGTTCGTTATCAAGGACGGTACGTCGAGAATCGCTACGTGGGCTATGGGTCACTGTCAGCTCATTCACGCAGTAGAAATTCCTGCAAGCGTTAAGACGATTGGTGCGTACGCGTTCTGGCAACTTGGTTATCAAGTGCTTGTCAACAATCAACAACTTGCTCAAACTTCGCGTGCTCCTTATACGAAGTTTATCTTCAAAGGTTTGCAAGCACCTACGTTGGAAGCGGATTATATCGAAGAATCGACGGCTTTGGACCAAATGTATACGAACTTCGTATATAATATGGGCTACTTGATGAGCGATATGATTATTCCCGTCAACGCGAAGGGCTTTGAAAGCTTGTTGTACACCTATTGTTTCTATGATAAAGAGTATTCCGAAGAATTGATTGAATCGGATACGCAAAAACTTCTTGATTGGCTTACCGGATTAGACGTTGATACGCTTACGGCGAACGATAAGGATACCGTTACGCAAATGAATATGATTTACTTCATGATGACGGAAAACCAAAAGAAGTTTATTTCTGATGAATTAAAGGCAAAGCTTGTCGCTGCGGTTGACAAGCTTGCCCAAATCCAAGCGTAAGGAGGTAGAAAGCTATGAAGAAAAACATTTTAGCGAAAAAGAAATCTTTAATAGTCAGCGTAGCGCTCGCGTTTACGCTTTGCCTTTCCGCCTTCTTCTTTATCGCTTGTAAACCGGAAGAAGTTACGCCTCCGGCGCCGGGCCCCGAACCTACGCCCACTTACGTCGTTTCCTTTGATTCGAACGGCGGTAGCGCGGTGCAATCGGTAACGGTGGAAGAAAATACCAAGATTAATTTGGAAGATTACGTTACGACTAAGCAAGACAACTATTTCTACGGTTGGTGCTTGGACGAAGAATTGACTCAAAGAGCGTCCGCGATTATTACCGTTACCGCAAATATTAAGTTGTATGCGGAATGGGGCGCAGAGGAACTCTATTGGCTCAATTTCGAAACGGGTTTGGGTTCGGACGTAGAATCCGTTCAATACGCGCCTAACGATTATTTGGTTGTTCCCGAAGAACCGACGCGCGAAAATTATTCGTTCGGCGGTTGGTATAAGGACGAAGCTTGCACGAAAGAATTTATCTTCAACGGCGAGAGAATGCCTAAAAAGAACGTAACCGTTTACGCGAAGTGGAATACTTTGCACGGCATTATTTTCAATTCCAACGGCGGTAGCGAAGTTGCTTCCGTTTTTGGTGAAACGGGCTCTCCCGTTAGCGAACCTACGGCTCCGACGAAAGAGAATTATATCTTCGAAGGTTGGTTTGCGGACGAAGCTTTGACTCAAAAATACCAATTCGCGACCATTCCCCAAAACGTGATTACTGTTTATGCGAAATGGCACGAACAAATTCAAGATATTCAAGTAACCTTACACTTGAACCACTCGGCGGTTGCTCAAACCACTTTAACGGTGACGGGTAACGAAGGGGAAGCATTAGACGATTCGACGGCTATTACTACGTTTTCTTCTGCGGTTGCGAACGCGCTTAAAGACCAATATAAGGGCTCGGCAAGCGATTTAGATAGCAAGCCTATCTATAATTTCAGCGGTTGGGCGTTCTACGCAAACGGTGGTAAGCGTTTCGACGGTACGTTACCGCATAAGGCTACGCTTGACTTGTACGCAGTATGGACGCGTTCTTCGGCGTATTGCAAAGTTGCGTTCGTCGGCGAAAGCGAAAGCTATTTCGTAAAGAAAAATACGGCGATTCCCGATGCGATTATAGACCCCGTTTTAAGCGAAGTGCAAACGGAGTACGAAGCGAAAGGTTGTACGGTTGACGGGTTCTATACCGTTGGCGGTAACCGTTATCAAAAGAACGATTTGGTTGCGATGGATTTGGAATTGTTGCCTTACGTATATTCCGCAAATCTTGCGTACGAACAAGTTTCCAAGTCGAACGGTAAAGGGTCGTTGGTTACGGGCTACGCGTTGAAAGGTTACGCGGATAGCGTAAAGGACGAATATAAAGCGAAAGAATCTTTGCTTTTAATCGTTCCTGAATACTATAACAACAAACCCGTTATTTGGGTAAACGACAACGCGTTTGCGGATTTCCCCGTAAGTGAAGTGACTTTGGCAAGCGGTACGCTCGGTCTTGGCGCGCAAGCCTTTAAGAATACCAGCCTTACGCAAATTTCGCTCCCGTCGTCCTTGTACTATTTAGGCGACAACGCGTTTAGCGGGGCTACGAATTTAGCGACGGTTACCATTGCTGGGAACGTTTCGCAACTTGGCGTAACCGTTTTCGATAATACCGCGTACGAAACGAATATGGTAAAAGATGATAAAGGGTTCGTTTATTTCGATACCAATAAGACCGTCGTTTACCGTTACGTTGGTACGGCTAAGAACGTAACGACTCCGAAAAATGCTGAAATTATCGCAGGTGGCGCGTTTAAAGGCAATACGACTTTGACGAGTTTGACCGTACACGACGACGTGCGTTACGTGAGCGATTATGCGTTTGAAAATACGGCGCTTCAATCGGTAAAAATCGGTAAGTTCTTTGCGAATATGGGTAAAGGGATATTTAAGGACAGTAAGGCTCTTTCGTCAGTAGAATTTACGTCCCAATTTAACCTTTCCTATCTTGGCGAAAGCATGTTCGAAGGTTGTTCTGCGCTTAAGACGATTAACGTTGCAAATCTTCAAAACTTGCAAACTATTTACGACAACGCATTCAAGGGTTGTTCGGCTTTGAAGAGTGTAAGTTTTGATAACTCGCTTAAGACGGTTGGTAAGAGCGCGTTTGAAGACTGTACGAGTTTGGTTTACGCTGATTTTGGTACGGGCGATACGTGTCAACTTAACAATTTGTCGGATAGAGCGTTCGCAGGTTGTACTTCGCTTAGAAGAATTATTCTTCGTGGAGAAATCAAGAACAATCAAACGGTAGCGTTTGGCGTGAACGTTTTGACGGGCGCAGGATACACCAAAAATTCTTCGTTCGTAACACCCGTGATTTACGTTAAGGATAAATGGGTGGATAATTGGAGCGTTGACGACGATTTCAAAACTGCGTCCTACGTTCAAATTTACGAAAATAAATTCAAAAACACCGAATATAAAAATATCGTGATTAAAGCGATTGATTCGAAAGCGCCTACTTTGACGATTAACGGCGACGTGGTGCTTTCCGCAAGTACGACGCCGAATATCAATGCGTTTGAACTCCTTGAGTTCTTGACGAGCGCAGGGGTATATACGGTAAGCGACGACGTTTCGTTGGCGTCCGATTGTACGGTGTATATTAAGAGCGTTGCAAACGCGCTCGGTGGCGCGATTAATAGCTCGAACGGAAAATACGATTTGAGCGCGGTGGGAGCATATCTCGTAACGCTCGTTGCGGAAGACGAATTCGGTAACGTAACGGAAACGCAATTCGTATTGACGGTAAATAGCTAACGATTGACAAGGTAAAATTACTCCAATACGCCGTGGCGAACAAAAATCCGCTACGGCCGTTACGGGGTATAGGAGGACTATTCAAAAGTGAATAAGTTATTAAAGAAAATTTTAGTAGTAGCGACGGTTCTGGTCGTTTCGCTTACCGCTGGTATCTTCTCGGCTTGTTCCTACGGGTTGGACCAAGAACAAAAGAAGAAACAAGAAGGGTATAACTGCACCGTAACCTACGACGCGAACGGCGGTACGTACGGAAGTAACTCTTCTATAACCTACGCGCTCGTGAAAGAAAATTCGCTCGCGCCCGCGCCCGGTTACGTGGACGGAAAAACGCAAAGTGGCGTGCCCGTGCCGACTAGAAGAAATTACCAATTGGTAAACGAAACCAAGCCTGCAAACGACGACGAAAAGAACGCGGCGGCGATTGCGTCCAAGTCTTGGTTCCAAGCTAAAACGGACGATAACGGAAATATCGTTTACGAAGGCGAAGGGGAGAATAAAACCCCCGTGCTCGTGACGGGTACGCCTTGGAATTTCGCGAAAGATAGAGTAACGGAAGATATTACGTTGGTTGCGCAGTGGACGAAAGTTTATAAATTCATTCTTTGCTTGACCGAAGAAGTGGTCGGCGAGGACGGGGTTGTAACCGTTCAAGAAAAGGAAGTGCGTTCCTATACGGTAAATCCCGGAGCGACGATTGCGGATAAGTTGTACGATAAGAAAGACAACGCGATTTTCCGTCGCGCGGATTATATTCGTCCGAAGATTACCAATTATACGTTCCTTGATTTCTATATGGACGAAGCTTTGACTACGCAAATGCCGATGGATTTGGTTCACCCCGGTACTTACACGCAAGAAGTAACGGTTATCGACCCTGAAACCAACCAAGAAGTGACGCAAACCGTGGAAACCAACGACGTTAAGATTTACGTGAAGTATCTTAAAGGTAAATTCGATTTGATTTCTCAAAATAATATTAAGCCTTTGACGGAGAAGAGCCAATGGTATCTCGTAGAGAACGTTGATTTGACTAGCGCGAACGCTTGGACGAATTTAACTTCGTTCACGGGTACGATTTACGGCAACGGCTTTACGATGAGCAATATGACCGTAACGACGCTTGCGATGAACGTTCAAGGCGGTGGGTATAATACGCACAGCATCTTTGGTAAAATGAACGGCGTGATTGAAAATATCACTTTTGAGAACTTTACCTTGAAAGTAGATACGCAATACGGCGCGAGCGGTATTATCGGCGAACAAAGATTGAGTTTCTTCGCGTATAATTTCGGTGCGAAAGGCTTGCTTGATAACGTAACCTTAAAAGATTGCGCTATCGTTCGCAAGGCGGACAATTACTATACCGCAACGGTTGGCGTAAATTCGATGTGGTATGAAGCTCCGTCTGAAAATCAAGCAACCGTAACGGTTATGGAAACGGGTGTAACCCCTAATCCTACTTCGGTTAAAATTATAACGGAATAAAAACTTGTAAGGAGAAGATATAAAATGAACAAGAAAATTGCAGACTTGCTTAAGAACAAAAAGTTTTTAGCAATCGTTAGCATCGTATTGGTCGTTGCGATTGTAACGCCCATACTTGCAGTATTGTTGAAACCGGACGATAACACCGACCCTAGCGGTGGCGACTTCTTCAACAACGAAACGGACGCTCTCGTATTTAGCTCGGGTGAATTTGACGGCGTATTCAGTCCGTTCTTCGCTACGTCCGCATACGACACGGGCGTGGTTGGACAAACGCAAATCTCGATGCTTTCTTCCGACGAAACCGGTAACAACGTAGTATTCGGTAAAGACGAACCCGTCGTAACGCTTGACTATAGCGAAGTAATGTACGATAAATCTAATAACGTTACGCAAACGGGGGATAAAGACGGTAAGACCGTTTATCAAATGGTTTTGAAAAAAGACATTCTTTTCTCGGACGGTCAACCCTTGACGGCGCACGACGTACTCTTTAATATGTACGTTTATCTCGATCCCGCTTATACCGGTTCTTCCACGATGTATTCGACGGATATCGTTGGTTTGCGTAAATATCAATACCAAACGGACGGCGAAATGAGTGATTCGGCGCAAGAGCTTTTGGAAAATACGTTTACCACGCTTGCAACCAGACGTATGTCGGCTATCGTTGCTTACGTAAACGAAGAAAGCAACGTAAACTCTTTAATCCAAGTTTACAACCAAGCTTGCGCAGGACAACAAATCAATAGAACGTATAACGAAGCGGCGATTTTAGCGGATATTGAAACGATTAAGCAATATTGGGTAGAAGAAATTACCACCGACTGGAACGCGGCGTCTTCCGACCTTGCATCTATGCAAACGGAATATCCGTTCACTAAGCCTTGGCAATTATATTTCTTTAACGAAGGTTTGATTTCCCGTAAAACCGCGGTAAATCCCACCAACGGTTCTACTTATTATCCCAAAGATTCCGATGGTAAGTATATCATCGATTGGGCGTTGTACGGCTATGACCCTAATGCGGAATACACCAAAGAACAAGCTATCCAAGAAGTAAAAGATAACTATCTTACCGACGATAAGTTCGTTGCGCAAATCCTTGGCGGTTGGGCTACTTCCAGCACGATTGCGACTTTGTTTGCGGCGGAAGATAAACAACTTTATTACGAAGCTCGTAGAGGGCAAGACGGTCAACTTAAGTTCAAAAATATTGAAGGCATTAAGATTAAGTCCGCATCTGAATTCAACGGAACGAAGAGGTATCCCGAAGAAAACTACGCGGATTATGAAATGCTTGAAATTACCATCAACGGCGTTGACCCGAAAGCTAAGTGGAACTTCGCTTTCTCCGTATCGCCTATGCATTACTATTCGACGAGCGAACTTACCGCTGCTGCGATGGCGGACACCGATTACGATTCCGATTTCGGCGTTGCGTTCTCTTCCGTTGACTTTATGAATTCTTTGAAACGTAGAAACAAAGTGCCTATGGGCGCAGGTATCTACAAGGCGTCCACGATGAACGATTACGTTTACGATTGGAGCAACGATACGGAAAGCTTTAATAAACTTGCGGACGGGTTCTTGAGCAACAACGTTTGCTACTTTATCCGTAACGATAATTTCGTAACGACGGGTGGTAACACGAACGCGGTTTATAACGCAAAAATTAAGCACATTCAATATAAGGTTGTCAACTCTGCAAACACGATGACTGCGTTGCAAAGCGGTGCGATTCACTACGCTGACCCTTCGGCTACGACGGAAAATATCGCGATTATTGATAACCACGACGACCTTAACAGAATTATGACCAAGACGGCTGGTTACGGTTATATCGGTATTAACGCGAAGTTTGTACCGAACATTAACGTACGTCGCGCCTTGATGTCCGCAATGGATATCTCGCTCGTACAAAACTATTATCCTGGTAACTTGTCCGAACCTATCTACCGTGCGTTCTCCAAAGTTTCTTGGGTTTACAAGGAATTTGAAAACGACGGTATTGAAGCTTGGCATCCAGTAAGTAAAGACAACAATATCGACGAACAATATTATCCGTATTACAGTACGAAAGACGCTGTTAAAGCGCAAGTTAAGTATTATCTTGAAGAAGGCGGTTGCTATCCTCAAAACGGTAAGTGGTACGACAAGGACGGTAAGGTCTTGAAGTACACCTTTACGGTAGCGGGCGATACGACTGACCACCCTGCGTACAAGACTTTCTTGAACGCAAGAGATATTCTTAATGAAATGGGCTTGGAAATCGAAGTTATTCCCGATTCTCGTGCGCTCTTTAAACTTGCAAGCGGTAATTTGGCGATTTGGGCGGCTGCTTGGTCTGCATCCCTTGACCCCGATATGTATCAAGTTTATCACAAGAACAGTAAGGCAACTTCTATTCTTAACTGGGGTTACGACCATATTAAGACTTCCGGTTCGCAAGAAGAAAAGTATCTCGTTGACGAAATCAGTTCGTTGATTGACGCCGGTCGTGAAACGATCGTTGCTGCGGAACGTGCGGAAATTTACCGTTTAGCGTCCGATTACGTTATGGAACTTGCCGTTGAACTTCCCGTATATCAAAGAAGTGATATGAACGTTTATAACAATAAGGTTCTTGACGCGACGACGTTCAAGAAGAATCCTACGCCTTTTGCTGGGCCTTTGAGCGAAATGTGGAAGGTAAGCTTTATTCAAGAGTAATTTTTAATTTGAACCCTTGCGAAAGGTTGGAAACAACCTTTCGTGAGAAGGGTTAGGAAGAATTTGAATTTTCAATCCGTTTTAAAATACGGAATTGGAAACGTCAAGGTGAACTATGTTTAAATATATTACGAAAAGACTTTTATTATCTATACTTATCATTTTCGGGGTATCGCTATTGATGTACGCCTTGTTGCGTTTGATGCCGGGGGACTACGTTGAACAAAAATTTACGTTGAACCCGAACAGCGAAATTAGCCCCGAACGTATTACGGCTATGAAAGAGTTGTACGGTTTGAACGACTCCGTTATCGTCGGATATTTTAAATGGCTCGCGAAAGCGTTAAAGGGCGATTTTGGTATGTCTTTCCAATTCGACGCGCCCGTTATGGAAGTTATCGGCGAAAATATGTGGATTTCTTTCCTTTTGACGCTCATCGCGCTCGTTATTTATTATCCTTTGGGTATTTTGCTCGGCGTTAGGGCGGCGGTCAAGCAGTATAGTATTTTCGACTATACGACCACGGTTATCACGATGCTCGGTATTTCCTTGCCTTCCTTCTTCTTCTCGGCTATCCTTATTAAGACTTTCGCGTTTGATTTGGGTTGGTTTGATACGAGTTTGGGGTTGGTAAGTAGCGGTATGCTCAACGCGACGGAATGGGAACTTTTCTGGGATAAAGCTTGGCATTTGGTGCTCCCGATGATTACGGTCGTTATTTTGAGTATCGGTGGTTTGATGCGTTATACGCGTACGAATATGCTCGAAGTTTTGACGGCGGATTATATCCGTACCGCAAGAGCGAAGGGCGCGTCCGAAATGACGGTCGTTTATAAGCACGCATTTAAAAATACGATGATTCCGCTCGTTACGATGCTTGCTGGGTTATTGCCCGGACTTTTCGGCGGTTCGATGATTATCGAACAAGTATTCGCGATTCCCGGTATCGGTTTGAAAGCGTATCAAGCGTTGAACGCAGGCGATATTCCTTTCGTTATGGGCTACAATATGTTCCTTGCGGTATTGACCGTTTTGGGTATGTTGCTCACGGATATTATGTACGCGGTCGTTGACCCGCGCGTTAAACTTAAATAAGGAGGCGGAAAAATGAACGAAGAAAAACTCGATTCTTTGCAAGAAGAAACCGTCGTTGAAACGGTTGAAACTGAATCTGAAATGCAAACGGTTCAAGAAGGGTTTTTGTCCGATAACGTAAAGGCGTTGAGCCCTACGCAGTTGGTCGTTAAACGCTTTTTCCGTTCCAAACTTTCCATCGTTGGCTTAGTTTTGATTATCGGCTTGTTCTTATTCTCCTTTTTAGGGCCTTTGTTCTCACCGTACGGAGAAACGGAAATCGACTACGAAACGGATAGAATGAACGTCGTCGTTACCGAATTTACTTACGAAGTGCCGATGTACGACGAATTCGGCTCGCCCGTCTTGGACGAAAACGGCGAACAAAAATACGAAAGTATTATCGTTTATCAAATGGATAAAACGCAAAAGAAAGTTGACGACCACGCGTTGCCTTCCGCAGAGCATTGGCTCGGTACGGACGCCGACGGTATGGACGTCTTAACGAGAATTATGTACGGCGGTAGAATTTCGCTTACGATAAGTTTCATCGTCGTATTTATGGAAGTTATTCTCGGCGTTATTTTGGGCGGTATCGCAGGGTATTTTGGTAAATGGGTGGATACGCTCATTATGCGTATCGTCGATATTTTCAACTGTTTGCCGACCTTGCCCTTGATGTTGATTATCGGCGCGATTCTCGACGCGTTGGGGATTAAAGCGAGTGTAAGAATTTACTATATGATGGCGTTCTTGACGTTCTTTGGTTGGACGGGTATTGCGAGAATCGTTCGCGGTCAAATCCTTTCCTTGCGTGAGCAAGAGTTTATGGTTTCTGCGACGGCGCGTGGTCTTTCCACGAAACGTAAAATTTTCCGTCACTTGATTCCGAACGTTATGCCTCAGCTGATCGTTTCGATGACTTTGGGACTTGGTAGCGTTATTCTTTCGGAAGCGACGCTTTCCTACTTGAACCTTGGCGTACCCAAGCCTTACGCGGCGTGGGGCGGTATGATTGGGGATATTAAAGACCCTATCATCTTGCAAAACTATCCTAACTTGTGGATGCCTGCAGGTTTGTGTATCGTTCTTGCGGTTCTTGCATTCAACTTCATCGGCGACGGGCTTCGCGACGCGTTTGACCCGAAATCCAAGAAGTAAATTAAGTCGATTAAACAATTTATTGGTGTAAATTATGTTATTTAAGAAAAAAGATTCCACTAAAAAGGAAAATTCACATTATTTAAGCGCGAAAGAAACGCGTGAAATTGCTAAGCAAAACGCGCGTACCATTCGCGAGCTTGAAAAACGTAAAAAGAGAGTTGCGTCTGAAGAAGAATACACGACGCAAATGCGCGATACCAACAATATCGTTGAATTTGATAACTTACATACCTATTTCTTCGGCGACGCAGGCGTCGTTAAAGCGGTTAACGGGGTGTCGTTCGATATTCCTAAAGGCGCGACGGTTGGCGTCGTAGGGGAGTCCGGTTGCGGTAAGTCGGTTACCAGCTTGTCCTTGATGCAACTCGTTCAAGGCCCGCGCGGGCAAATCGTGGACGGTAGTATCCGTTTCAATATGGGCGACAAGGCTTACGATATTGCGAAGATGCCCCTTTCGGAGATGAGAAAGGTACGCGGTGAGCAAATCGCGATGATTTTCCAAGAACCGATGACGTCTTTGAATCCCGTATTTAAAATCGGGTATCAAATGGACGAAATGGTTTTGTTGCATACGCCTAACTGCACGAAAGAACAAGCGAAAGCGCGTAGTTTGGAAATGCTCGAACTCGTTGGGATTGCGGCGCCCGAACGCGTTTACGGGTGTTATCCTCACGAACTTTCGGGGGGTATGCGTCAACGCGTTATGATTGCGATTGCGCTTTCTTGTAACCCTAGATTGATTATCGCTGACGAGCCTACCACGGCGCTCGACGTTACCATTCAGGCGCAAATTCTCGATTTGCTCCGTGAAATTAAAGATAAAATCGACGGTTCGATTATGTTGATTACGCACGACTTGGGCGTTATCGCGGAAATGGCGGATTACGTCGTCGTAATGTACGCCGGTCGCGTTATCGAACGGGGTACGACCAAAGAAATTTTCGAAAATCCTTTGCACCCTTATACCATCGGTTTGCAAAAGAGTAAACCCGTCGTTCGTCGTAAGGTCGATAGACTTTACAATATACCCGGGCAAGTGCCTAATCCTATCGATATGCCCAATTATTGTTACTTCCGCGACCGTTGCGACCGTTGCGTAGGTAAGTGCGCGCAAGGGTATCCCGAATTCGTACAAGTTTCGCCGACGCACAGCGTTTCCTGCTATTTGTACGAAAATGCGAAGGAGGAAAACAATGACTAATATGGAAGAAGTAAAACTTGAAGAAGAAGTCGTAACGGAAACGAAGGCGGAAGAAGTCGTAAAGCAACCGCTTGACCCCGACGCAGTTCTCGAAGTTAGAAACTTAAAGAAATATTTCCCCGTAGAAACAGATTTCTTCGGTCGTCCGACTAAGTTCTTAAAGGCTGTTGACGACGTTAGCTTTACGATTAAGCAAGGTACTACGCTTGGTATCGTAGGGGAATCGGGTTGTGGTAAGACGACGTTAGGGCGTACTATTTTAAGATTGCACCCTGCAACCGAAGGCGAAATTTATTTCGATGGGAAGGATATTAATAAGCTTACGACCAAAGAATTGAACGCTTTGCGTCCTTTAATGCAAATTATTTTCCAAGACCCGTATTCGTCCCTTTCTCCCCGTATGCCCGTCGGTGAAATTATCGGCGAAGCGGTAGCGGAGCATAAGTTAGTTCCGAAGGAAAAGCTTAAAGAATACGTTTTGGATATTATGAAAAAGTGTGGGTTGCCGTATCACTACTACGAAAGATATCCCCACGAATTCTCGGGCGGTCAACGTCAACGTATTTGTATCGCTACGGCGCTCGCATTAAAGCCTAAATTCGTCGTTTGCGACGAACCCGTGTCTGCGCTCGACGTTTCTATTCAAGCGCAAATCATCAACCTTTTGCGCGATTTGCAAAAGGAAATGGGCTTGACCTATATCTTTATTTCCCACGACTTGTCCGTCGTTGAACATATTTCCGATTATATCGGGGTTATGTATTTGGGCAGTATGGTGGAATACGGTTCGACGCAAGATATTTTCGAGAATCCGATGCATCCGTACACGGAAGCGTTGTTCTCCGCCGTACCCGTTCCCGACCCCAATATGAAGATGAACCGTATTATTTTGAGCGGGGATATTCCCAGCCCCATTAACGCGCCGACCGGTTGTAAGTTCCACACCCGTTGCGGTAAATGTATGGAAATTTGTAAAACGGTAGAACCTAAGTTTAAGGACTACGGAAACGGGCATAAAGTTGCTTGTCATTTGTATTCTCAAGAAGATTAATAGGAGTTAGGCAATGCGACCTAAAAAAGAAAAGAAAAAAAAGGAAAAATTCGTTGACGACGGGCGCGTAATTGCGAGTATGGACAGCGAATATATCACGGGGTATAAATCGCGAGAAGCAAGAAAAAACCGCGAAGAAATCCGTGAAAGCAATTTGACGAGAAAAGAACGTTGGGCGATTTATAAAGCGGCGTTAGGCGCGGTTATGCCCGTCTTCGCAATGTTTATGATTTCTCTCGTTATCGTGATATTGCTCCTGTATTTTTTCTGGATGAATTAAAAAGTTGATTAAAAACGAGCGTAGCGAATTTTTCGCTACGCTCGTTTGCTATCTTTGAAAAATTAAGTGTAGTAGATTTGTCGAATTTCGTCGGCGTTGTAAAACAACGGACGTGAAACGGCTTTTCGCCTTTAAATAAAAGGTTTGTCGAAGTTTGTCGGCAAAATTAAACGTTTTCCGTGAAACATTTTTTTAAGATAGGAGCTTTGAAAAGAGAAGTTTTAGAAAGTTGAAAATAAAAACCGCCTTGCTCGAAAAGAGCAGGGCGGTTTTGGGTTTAGAGATTAGTCGTCTTTGTCGTCGGTCGGTTTCTTGCGTAAAATCAAATAGTCCGTTAAAACGCAAATTGCCAAAAGTCCGCAAAGGATATAGGCAAATCGCCAAACCATATCCGTTTCCGCTTGTTCACCGCCTAAAAGATGTTCTTCAGGGGTAGGGGTAGAGCCATCGAAATCGTTTACGTAGGCTTTCGGAACGTAGCCTATCTTTTCGCCGTCTGCGGTTTGGACGGAAACTAAATAGTAGTCGTGGTCAAGCTGGGTGATTTCACCGAGCAAAAGAACTTGAGCGTTCTTTTCAAGTTGGGTAACCGTCATTAACGAAGTTAAATATGGGAACTTGTACAAGTGTACACGGTTCGTCGTGTAGCCGTATTGCGGGGTTGAAGAATCGAAAACGGTCATATATTCGCTTTCGTTAAGCGTTGTGCATTGTTCGTCTAAGACTAAGTAAGTACGGTATTTTCCTTGCGCTTGGTCGTATTCCGCTAAAAGACGATAGGTTTTTTCGCCGTTTGCCGTTTTGCCAAGCTCTAACGCCGTTCGCTCCGTTTGTGTGCGTTCAAGCGAGAGATAGGGGAAATAGGTCGCGTTTTGTAGCGTATTAAAATCAATTTCAACGAGTAGAGCGGTTGAAGTGGTTTTAACGACCGAAAAGTCGGCGCTGGTTTCTTCAAAGACTTTGTCTGCTAAATCGTTGACTCGTATCGTTTTTACCGTCGGAAGTTCAAAGGACGGCGTTTTTACGATATAATTGCCGTTGAAAAGTAGGTACGTTGCGTTTTCTTCGACGCCAAACGTAAAAGACGTTAAAGTCGGGGTGGTATGAGAATAGACGTTGCTACCGGAAATGGACATTTCCATATAAAGACCGTTTGCATAGCGCACGATTTTTTCGTCCGTCGTTTGGATATAGACGTTTCCGCTATAATCGACAAGGATTTTTTTCGTCGTTGCAGGGATAGAATGGAGCAGTTCGCCTGCGTTTTCCTTTTCTAAAAAACCTTGTTCGTCGTATTTATAAAGATTGCCTGCTCTTGCAACGTAAAGGAAACCGTAAACGTCTTGCGTTAAATAGGTAGGCGACGCGCCACTTTTAGTAACGGGCGAAGAAAGTGCCCAACCGTTTTCCGTTTCTTCCGCGAGGTAATATGCGTTGGCGTTGGTGACGAAATAGTATTTTCCGTAAACGCCAGCCACGCCTGTGAGTTTTGTTTCGCCAAAATCAAATTTTTGAAGGAAGCGTCCGCTTTCTATATCATAAAGGTAAGCGGAACGTTCTACGGCGATTAAAACGGTGTTTTCCGTTGCGGTGAGCGTTTGGATTTGTGTGCCGTTCAGTTCGTTTGCGGTCGAAATGGTTTTATAGCTCCCGTCGGGGCTTTTAATCGAAATTCGATTGTTGCCTTGGTCGGCGGTGATGAGTTTATCTTGATATAAGATTATATCAGTTGCCCCGTTTAAACGGTTTGCGCTTGCAGACGAAGAACAAATTTCAAAGTCGGTAAAGCGTTCGTCTTTGATGGAGTATTGCCTTACGGACGAGCCGTCTATTGCGTAAACGTAATCGTCGAAAAGGGCGAGTTTGGAAAAGTTGCCTTTCGCTTGGAATAACGGTTCGGCGTTGCCTTTTTGCGCGTATAAATCAATAAAATCGTAAACGTAGAACGTACCCGTTACATCCGCGCAATAAAAATAGGACGGCGTGGCTACGACCGAAGTGAGTACGTTTTGGAAAAACGCAATCGACGGGTCGCCTACGCTAGGGTATTTTAATAAGAATTGTCCGCTGTGCGTATAGAAAATTTCTTCGTTGCAAACGGAGAATACCGTGTCCGAAATTACGTCGGGGGTTTGGAGCATTTCTTCGTTATTGATGTCCGCCAACGGCGCTTTGAATAATCGCGATACGTTGCCGGCTACGATGCTATAATAAATTTCATCGCCCGAAAGCGCGAACGTGCTACAATGTAGCGTTGATTCGGTCGTAATTAAGCTTGCGGTTTGCGGATTTAATTGATATAATTTCGCCGTTTCATCCGCAAAATACAGCGTTCCCGAATTGGAAAATTGCATTTTTGCAATTTTGTAGTTTTCGTGCGCGTATTCACGGTAAAATCCTAAATTGGAATCGTATACGTAAATAATATTTCCGTCCGAAATCGCCGTATAACGCTCGTTGACCGCGACGTCGGTCGGCGCGGTTAAATCAAGGTACTGCTCTGCGCTCGTCGGCATAACGAGTTCGTTCGTATAGACGTTTGGCATAGGCGTAACGTAGTTTTCTTCCGCTTTCGCCGTTTGAAAGGTGGTAATTCCGCCTAAAATAGACAACGAAAGAACTGCCGAGCATATTAAAATTTTTCCGTTTTTCTTTTCCATATATTATATTATAACACGCTTTGTCGAAAAAAGCAATAAATTGGCGTTTGTTTTTTAGGGTGTTTTGAGCGAAAAAGTGTAAAACAAAACCTGCTTTTATCCCTTAAAAGCAGGTTTAATCTTTGATATATTCGGCAATTTCTTCTAATTTGCAATCTAAAATTTCGCAAAGTGAATTGAAAGTTTGAACTCTAAAAAAGCGTTTTTATGAAAAAATAAATTACACGTAGGCTTACGCTCGGCGAGTTGTATAAGGATAAGCGTATTTGCGTTTATAGGCTATGATATGTGGATAAAGGAACGCCTGAATCGTATTATGACCGCAGAGCCGATGTATCGTGAGTGGGGCATCGGCTATTTTTCAAATATACAAAAGCCACCCTATAAGGTGGCTTTTACTGTTCTACTTCTAAATCTTCCGAACGGAATATCTCGTCATCTAAAAACTCGGTCAAAGAAATATTAAACCCTTTTGCAAGCATAATTACGGTACTCAAAGTTACCGTTTTATTTCGTCCGTTCATTATACATTGCATACTTCCGTGTTGTATTCCCGATTCTTGTTCCAAACGATATTGGGACATATCTTTTTCACGCAACAACTTGGAAATACGCTTTGCAACCGCGTCATTTACTGTCAAGTCGATACCCCCGATAAGAAGATTTAACTTCCGTAGATTTACCTACATATCTATTTTACCAAGAAACTTAAAAAAATATAGGAAGGTGTGCCTACATAATCTTGATTTTTTCAAACAGCTATGATATAATATGTAGGTATACCTGCATAATGGGGGGTGGTTATGATTGTGACTTTTTGCGGACACGCTCAATTCTCTAAATCAACGGAATATGAGCAAAAAATACTTGCCTTTTTGGAAGAAAAGGTAGGGGATCAGCCCGCCGATATGTATTTAGGCGGTTACGGCGCTTTTGATAGTTTTGCATACGATTGTTGCAAAAAATATAAGGCGATACACCCGAATATTTCTCTCGTGCTTGTTACTCCGTACTTGACGATTGATTATCAGAAAAACCATTTAGATTACCAAAAAACAAGGTACGATTCAATTCTCTATCCGGAAATAGAAGATAGACCTAAACGGTATGCGATTACATACCGAAATAAATATATGGTAGAAAAGGCTGATTATGTGGTAGCTTACGTTTCGCACGATTGGGGTGGAGCGTATGCGACATATAAACACGCTAAAAGAAAAGGCAAAGAGATTTTTAATCTTGCAAAATTTGAAGAATAAATATAAAGTGAAAATTAAATAAGAACAGTCGAGTGGAATTTTTTCTGCTCGGCTTTCTTTTTTTGCCAAAATTTGGAAATGTGGCAATCGTTTGTCAGGGTTTTAGGCGTATATTAATAAAAAAGCGAACAAATGTTCGCAAAAAGTTGGCAGTGGGGTATTTACAAATTGGAAAACTATGTAATAATAGTATTGCGAAAACGTGAACGAAGGAGTGTGAGAGAAGAATGGAAAATTGCGTGAAAGCAATTTTATATACTTATCCGAAATTACATATTATCGAAAAGGACTACGAAGAACATATTCAAAACCGCGCAATTTTATCTTACCGTTATAAAGGGTCGGTGGAAAGTTTAACGGAGTATCTTGCTCAAGAAGTTATTCGTAGGCATCGCTTAGCCGAGCTTAAAAAGACTTTGGACAAGCTCTTTCAGAAATTGAGTGAAGAAGAACGCTTGCTTTTACAACTCCGTTATTTTGGGAAAATCCGTCGTGCTAAAAACGGGGAAAAGGAGAGTTTTAGCGAAGTTACTAAATCGTTGAAACAAGAGCTCGTCGAAGAGCTTAAATGGAGCGAGCGGAGTTATTATCGCAAACAAAATCGGTTGCTTAAAAAGCTCGTTGCTGAATTTAACCGTATTGGATTGAACAAAGAAAGCTTTGAAAACGAATGGCTTGATTATGAGTTTGTGCGGGCGGTGTATAGATTTTTAGAACGAAAAAGAAAAAGTTTGAACGTATAGCCGTCGCAATACTGTGTTAAGCTGTGTGTTTCCTTGCTCGCGTACGGTGTATAGAGTTTTGGAGTGAAAAAGTGAAGACTTAGTCTTCGTCGTAGTCGGGGCGTTTGCGGGTGGGGCGAAGAATGAGCGTCGCTAAGATAGGAGCGATTAAACAAAGGAGCAAAATCGTTGCGATTTGCGTAATAGGTAAGCTTTCTTGCTCTTCAGGGGTTTCTTCTTTTTGGGGGAGTTCGCTCGTTAATCTATCGGTGTATTCTGTGTTCACGGGAACGGTGAGTTCGCTCGGTTTTGGTACGTAACCGAAAGAGTCGCCTTGCAAGACGTAGCAATACGTTTCCGAGCCGATGGGGTATTCGCCGTAGTAGGCGCAGGTTACCGTGATTTCCGTTAAGAACGGATAGCGTTTGTCGCTATCGTCTATGCGGTAGGTCAGTTCGAAGGTCGAATAAAAGTACGGTTCGCTTGGTACGTAATCGACGAAAGTGAGTTGCGCGGTTTTGCAATAGCCCGTTAGCTTTTTCGTGTGTTCGCCGTCCGTTGAATATTCGACTTTCGTATATTCGCCCTGTACGTCAAGGGTTTTGACGTAGTACGTTTTGGGGAGTAGGAAAAGTCCGCTTCGTTCGTTGGACGTGGCGTACAGGTACGCGTTTTCTTCGAGTATGCATGCGTAAGAGCCGACGGGCGCGCTCGTTTGAGCGGTTGCTTGTGTCAGACGTGGGGGAGAAGAAGTTATTAGTAAAACAATGGATAAGAATACGGATAAAATAAACTGTTTCATACGCGTTATTATAATGGGGCGCGCGTTAGGGTTTTTAGGAGTTTTTTGTGGATTATGAGAGAAATTGTCGAAAAAATTATCGGAATTGAAAGGGAATTACAAAAACGAAAAAGCGAGGACGCACTAAAAGCGTATAACGGCGGAGAAAAAACGCATTTGAAACAGCTTGCCTTTCATCAATGTAAAAAGCGAAACCGTTGGGTGTTCGGGGGGAACAGGTCGGGGAAAACGGAGTGTGGCGCGGTGGAGTGCGTGTATATGGTTAGGGGGATTCATCCTTATCGGGAGAATCGAAAAGACGTACACGGGTGGGTGGTTTCGCTTTCCGCGCAGGTGCAACGCGACGTGGCGCAAAAGAAAATTTTAAGGTATTTAAGACGGGATTGGATTGACGATATCGTGATGATTAGCGGTCGGAAAGATTCGCCCGAAAACGGCGTTATCGATTTTATCCGCGTAAAGAACGTGTTTGGCGGTGTGTCCGTTTTGGGGTTTAAAAGTTGTGACCAAGGACGGGAAAAGTTTCAAGGCGCGTCGCTGGATTTCGTTTGGTTTGACGAAGAACCGCCTAAGGATATTTATACCGAATGCAAGATGCGCGTGATGGATAAGCAGGGGGATTTGTTCGGCACGATGACGCCCTTGAAAGGCTTGACGTTCGTCTATACAGATATTTTTTTGAACCGTTTTAACGACGACGAAATTTGGTACGAGTTTATGGAATGGAGCGACAACCCTTATCTTTCCAAACGAGAAATTTTGCGCTTGGAGCAGGGGTTGGACGGGGCGGAGTTGCAAAGCCGACGTTACGGGAAGTTTGCCGTTTCCGCCGGGTTGGTCTATCCTGAATTCGACGAGCGAGTGCACGTCATTGATAGGTTCGTTCCGCCTAAAGAGTGGCAGGACAATATTGCTATCGACCCCGGATTGAACAATCCTTTGGCGGCGCTTTGGTTTGCCGTCGATTACGACGATAACGTGTACGTCGTAAAAGAACATTTTCAAGCGGGTAAAGACGTTGATTATCACGCCGACGAGATTAAAAAGGCGTGCGCGCAGTTGGATTGGGTTACCGATGGGAAAGGGCGGATTCGTGCGCTTATCGATAGCGCGGCCAAACAAAGGACGCTCGCTTCGAATAAGAGCGTTTGCGAGCTTTTTTACGAGCGGGATATTCTCGTAAATCCCGACGTTGAAAAGGATTTGTTTTCGGGGATTGCTCGAGTTAAGAGTTATTTGAATACGAAAAACGGGTTGCCGAATTTGTATATCTTTTCCGATTGCGTCAATCTTATCCGTGAGCTGAAAGGGTATACAAATTCGGCAACCCG
>SVHK01000018.1 GCA_015055865.1 Clostridiales bacterium
AAAATTTCAACTGTTGTTGTCTATACGAATGAAAACGGTTCGTACCACGATATTCTTGCGGTGTTTCCGGCGTTGCGTCGTATTCTTCATTCGAATCTGGCTTATCTTCGCCACAATCAAGCACAACGCCGTTCAAACAGCCGAGTTCAAAAGAAAAATAGGTCTTTTGTTTTTCCACGGGGAAATATTTTGAATACAATTCCGCAAGACGACCGCGTGTATCGTGGTTACCGCGAACAAAAATCACGGGAATTTCACCTTTGGAAATTTCACCGACAAACGCGCAAACTTCCAAAAAATTCTCTTCCGTTTCCACCTCGCCAATATCTCCGTTTACCACAAACAAATCGGTGTCATCACCAAAATATGACGCCATTTTTTTCGCTTCTTCAAAACGATAATGCACGTCCGCTATATGGTAAATATGTATATTTTCTTTCTTCTCCAACGGTTTAAATGCAAATTTTTGTTCCTGCAAAGCCTTAAAGGTGGAAAAATAGCTCTTTCTTTCGTTTGTTTCACGAAATACGACCATATACTCTTTCGCTTCGTCCAATGCTTTTTGCGGAACACGAATTTTCGCGACCAATCGTTCGGAAGGCAATACGCCCGAACAAGTTTCATGATAAATATTTTCCCCCACTTTCACAAAACAAAGCCCAAAAGATTGCAGGTTAACTAAAATTTCATATTCCCGACCGATTACGAATACGGACGGAGTACAACGCAAAAACGACATTTTTAAGCCTCCTTTCGCTTTTTCATCATTTTATATAATAGCACAGTGATGAAGATTACCGCAACACCCAATACGAGCTTTCCAAGCATCTATTATGTAATTTTGCGGATAAAATATTTAACCTCTTATTAAAAACACTTTATGCATTTTCAGCCAGCTCTTCTTCCATGCTTTCCGTTACTTGATTTTCGCCCAACTCTTCTTCCTTATCCTTCTTTCTATAACGAATTAAAGAAACGATTACCGAAATTAAAGCGGTAACGTCTGCAATTAACGCAACCACGTACAATTTGGAAATACTGTTGCAAATATACGCGCAGTACGCGAACAAGAAAAGCTTACGGATATCATTTTCCTTCTTCATAAAATACGCGCTAACGGAGAGCATACTCGCAACGAATGCGAAGATATCCATCATACCCTTAAAGGTAAAAGCGGAATACGTTCCTGCAAACGCCAAAAAGCATACACTCCACCATTTACTGTCCGCCCAACGGTGTTTTGCACCTAACAGAATGATGATTTTACTGACAATCCCTATAATCCCCGAAGTACAGCTAATAAGATCTCCTTGCAACGAAAAATAAGACATCCAACCGATATTACTAAACAAGCCTAACAAAACGATATTCTTTTTGCTGCGCATTTGGAAAATCATAATCTGCAAAAAGATAGCAACGACGCCGATTGCATTATACAAAAGAGAATAACCATTTCCCAGCTTTGCACTAAGCGTCGATACAATCCATTCCGATATCTCGGAAACAGAAAACAATAAATTACAATGATACATTATTAACTTACTCTCCCGTATTACTTAATTTATTTTGAATAAGCATATTCTTCAATAAGCTCGGATATCGCGCCTTCGTTGTTCGATCGGTTTAAAACGATTGCTTTTTCTTTGAGTCTATCGTTTGCATTGTTTACTGCAAAACCAAGTCCAGCTCTTTCGATCATAGGCAAATCATTCCACTGATCTCCCACAGCAATAACTTTTTCCGTTGATATTCCCAACCGCTCCGCCAAAAATGCAAGCGCCGTACCCTTGGAACAAGATGCGCTCACCGACTCGACAAGCGTATCCGAACTTTTTGTGATTTCACAACCCTCGAAAACGCATTTAGACATTGCCTCCATAATCCACGGATTATCCTCCGCTGTCACAAACGCAAGCACATTATACGCGCAAATCCCCTTTTCGCGAACAAACTGCGAAAGCGGTCTGTCTTGTACCTGCACCGCCTGTACGTTCAGTGCCTTCTCATAGTGCAACAAGCGTTCGCTTACTTTATTAGAGTAAAAAACGTCTTGAGCATACACGTTAAAATGCAAATCTAATTCTTCCATCTTTTCGCAAATCCGAGCCGTCGTTTCAGCAGGAATTGTTTTTGAAAAAATAATTTCGCCCGATTTTACGTCGATAATCAATGAGCCATGTCCGCAAGAAACAAACCCATTTAGTCCAAGCTCTCTCACGCGGGGTAAAATCCCATAGTGCATGCGTCCCGTGGAAATAACAAACGTACCGCCATTTTTCCCGTACTCCTCAATAGCCTGTTTATTCGCTTGAGGAATATTTCCGTCGTTTCCGACTAACGTACCGTCGAAATCAGATATAATGAGCGGATAAGCCAATTTTTTTTGAATATTCGCCTGCATAAATCCCCCTAAATAATATTCACGCTTGCCGTTTTTGCCCAATTATTCAGCGACGGCGTTTTTTCTTTATCGAAAGTATCCTCTCCCCCGAAATAATCAAGCAGCTTTTCTTCTAATTCGGGAATTTCGTTTTCTTCGCCCAAAAGATATTTTTCCAACCTCTCTCGGCAGGAACGCAATCTCCGCGACAAACCGCCCAAGCGCAAATCCTGCACGTCAAATCCGTGCGGTTTATTTTCTATAAACCAAAGCTTACGGTAAGCTTGATAAAACTTTTCCAAAAGTTCTTCGCAAAGCTTATATTTTTCGATAAGCGCGGTTAATTGTTGAGTATTTTTTTTCGCATAAACCGCACGCGTTTCTAATCCTATCGCATATTTTACGCTCAACAACTCGCAAAGAGCCGACGCGTTTTCAAATAAGTACACGTATTTGCTTGTTTTTGCATATTTCGCAAGCATTTTTGCGTGATTAGCATATTCTTTCGAAACACCCTCTTTCACCGTGCTATCCAAGAATCCGTTAAACGGATCGCTGTAAAGCATGTGCTTACAAGGATTTTCTACGCCTTGCGCATTGCCCACGAAATTAGGCAAATCCAACGCAAAAAGAGCGTCGTAATCTTCGCCTGTAAGCGCGCAAAACTCCGCTTTTATTTTCTGTATGTCCGTTTCCCCGTCGTACAATCTTTTTACAGTATATAATGACGGTAGCACCGCATAAAATGAACATTCTTTTCCGTTATCTCCCCAGCTTGTAATGAAGATATTTTCTACTCCGTACTCCTTTACAGACTGCATTGCAGGCGACATAGTTTTTAGCGTATATGCGTTATGCGGTGCAAAGCCTTCCCAAGCCCACGCTCCGCCTGCAAACCAAATTTCATTGTTAAATTCCTGATGACCTTTTATCAAAGCGTCAAAGGTTTCTGACTCCGTGTTATAATAATCCCAATATACGAGCGAAACATCGTTTGGCACAAGCGCTTTTATTTCCTCCGTAACCTCTGCGTTCAGCTCGTAATATCCTCCTTTCGTCGCAAGCTTATAAAACATATCAGACCAAATAAGCGGTTTGAAACTATATTTCTTGGCTATTTCAACGACTCGTTTTAAATGCTTTTGCAAAATTTCTGAACTTTTTTCGTAGCCGTTTTTACTTAAATATTGTCCTAACCCGACGTTATGAGCCTCGTCCATTCCTATATGGATATACTCCGAAGAAAAACATTTTCGCACTGTTTTAAACATATTTTCTATCAGCTCGTAGGTACGTTCTTCCCCCACTAAAAGTATATCGTCGCAATCGTGAACGGCTGAATATATACTCCAACGAAAAATTTGGTTTAAATGCGCTAACGTCTGAATACAAGGAATCGTTTCCATACCTATACTTTCGCAATACGCTACTATTTCTTTCAATTCTTGTTTGGTATAACGACCGCGCATATATCCGAAATACGGCTCGTTTTCCACCTCGTAAGTATCTTCCGTATAGAGCATTACCGTAGTATATCCGAAAGAGCGTAAAATTTTCGTTAATTTTTTTACTTCTTCCACTTTCATTACCGCGTTTCGCGACATATCTAGCATAACGCCAAATCTTTTCATTTTTAACCTCTTTATCGTTTAGATAAATATTCTATCTCGTGCGTTTCTCCCTCTGCAAACAACGGTATTTTATTTCCCTCTATTTTTACGCCGTCCACAAATAGCCCCTGCTCGTCTCCTCTACAAATTTCAATGAGATATTTTACACCGCGGAAGGTTCTTTCTATCCTTGCAGCTTCCCATACACTTGGCATACAAGGACTAACTTTTAAACCGTCAAAATCCGCTTGTACGCCTAAAATATATTCCGTCACCGCGCGGTACATCCAGCCGGCCGAACCCGTTACCCAAGAACAAGGCGCAAAACCCTTCCTTGCATACGCATAAGGTCCAAAACACATATTCGAAATCGCATACGGCTCCGTACCCGAATTCGGGTTTGAAGGATTATTATAACGCGCCATTTTTAAGGTTTCATACGCATTATTCCCACGCCCTAACATACAATCCGCAACCACTTTAAACATTACGCCGTGGTTATACACCGAACCGTTTTCGTAAAGTCCTGCGCCAAAATAAGAAATTCTGCCAAGGTGAGGATCAGGTTTTGTGTAAGAAGGTACGTTTTGCAAATATCCGTAATCGCATTTCAAATTCGCTTCCACGTGATCCATAAGCGCGTTTCCGCCCTTTTCGTCGAAAATACCTGCCATTACCGCCCAAGTTTGGGGATTTAAATACATCTTCCCTTCTTCGTTTTCGTAAGAGCCGACCCTTTCATCCCAGTCGTTGATACCGTAAATGAAATGGTCTTTTTCAAAACCGTATTTAATTATATTTTCTTTCAAAACCGATTGTTTCGTTTTAATTTCTTCCGCTATCGCTTTTGCGTTTGCAATCGGACAGTTTTCCAAAATTTCAACGTAGTCGTCCGTTGCTTTCACAGTCGCAATAGAAAGCCAAACGCTTTCACCTCTTTCCTGTAAACCGCAGTTATTCATGGAATCGTTCCAATCGCCACCGCGCCAAAGACCTAACCCATGTACGCCTTGATTGCTATACAGGAAGTCCATTCCACGCTTAATATGTAAAAATACCGTTTCGATTATATCCGAATCATAATAAGCAACTTCTTCGTTTAAAACTCCGTAATCACCGCTTTCTTTGATATACGTAAGCACTGCAATGGGAATCCAAACAGGCATATCCTGGTAAGGATAATCGACCACGGGGTCAAACTGACGAAGTCCGTTTCCTGAAATAAATTGATGTCTTAAAGTGTACAACAATCTTTCCTTTGCGCGCTTACAGTCAAAGGAAACGAACCCCGTAATATCCTGCAACAAATCGCGGAAACCCTTACCGTAAATTCTACCCCAAGTTTTCCCCAACGCAATTTGGCGTTTGAGCCAAATATTGACGCTAGAATTAATGTACTCGTCGGGCGTATCCACGATAACCTTGTCAATATACTCATCTGCAAGCTCGCCTTGTCTTGCATACTCTCTTTCAAAAGTTTCTTTTGTTGCGTATTCGTTGGCTAACGCCGTACTCTCTTCTTCGTTTTGCGCCGTACCAATTACGAAATACCAACTCTTTTCTTCGTTTGCGCCAATTTCGACTTCAAACTGCATTGCCCCGCAGTAGTTTTCTTCAAATACCGTTAAATCATTAGGCAAAAATTCCGCTTGTACTGCTTCGGGTTTTTCAAGTGTACCGTATCCTAAGAAACTGCTATCACTCGTGCTAAACGCAACGGGAGTTTCACTCGCTTTATAGAATACGTCGGTATATTTTTGGTCGCATCTAAACGCGCGGAAAGTATAGTACAACGCGCCTATCCCTTTCTCGTAACCGCCCTTGCCATACGCCAAATGTCCGTTGATATTGACAAAAGGACGAAGATAGGAATATACGCTTAATTTACGAGCCGTATCCCCTGTGTTTTTGAGAGTGAATTTTTGCAATTCCATATACCCATGTTCGGGAATAACTACGGTAAACGAGCTTTCCAAACCCTTGTAAGAGCTTTCCGTCGTTTGATAACCAAGCCCCACTCTACAACGGAACGAATCAAACGGAAGCTTCGCGTAATTGCGGTTGGGGGAATACGTCTCACCGCTTTCCTTGTCCTTTACGTAAATCAATCTTACGTCGTTGACAAGCGGTCTAAAATCTTTATTGATACAGCTTTTTGTCGTACCGAAACAAAATTGATTTAATTCCGCAAACGTCGTATCGTTCCACAAATAATTCTTAAGCGGACGAACGGGATGCATATTCTCGATAATATATTCTCTATTCTTGTCGCAAAAATATCCAATTTCCATTTTTTATTTTTCCTTAATCCATTTAATTTCGTAAGGCTTAAGCGTAAGCGTTTTGCTGTTCCCTTTCATATCGTAGAACTCAGTAACTTGTTCTTCCGCCGTATTGTTCGTCACCGCGTATCTGTCCCCATAGAAATGCGCTTCCGTCAAGTTATTCGTACAATACGATTTCTTATCCATACTCTCTTTGCCTGCTGTCCAAAGGATTGCTCTGTACAAAAGTTTTGCATTCTCCGCCGAATAAGGCAAGCCCGTGATATAGAAACTTCTGCCTTACCGTATTTGTTCGTTGCCATCTTCACTTCGCCAACGCTATAATTTCTCATAAATCTATCCGAGAATACAATATCAATTACGTTTGCTTCGGGTAATGCAAAAATATTCTTCTTGTCTTCGCCGTAATCTACGTTACTTTGAATTCCGTCCATAATGAAATGGTCTTTATGCGCCGTAAGGTTATGCTTGTCTTCGCCAAGCGAAATACCGCATTCTTTATCCACGCCCAAAACGTCGGAAAGTTGGAAGAACTTACCGTGTCTTTGGTAAGCCGTAGGTTCGCCTACACCGATAAAGCCACCGCCGTTATGCACGAACTTTCTTACCGCCGTTACAATTTCTTCATCCGTCCAGAATTCACCGCCACTCCAAGCCGTACCTGCGTCGCCTGCGTTGATTACTACGTCAAATTCGGAAAGTTTTCCTGCTTTTACGTCGTCAAAGTTAATAAACGATACTTCTACGGGCATACCACTCAACGCTTCGTAAATACCTTGATAGGAATAGCTTTGTTGATACCAAAGTTCGTGCGCCGTCATATTACACATCCAACTGCGCACCTTACCCCATGCGTTAAGCACCGCTACTCTTGCGAAATTTTTAGGAGTTTGCGTTTTAACGGTGTCGTAAATATAACGGAATTCGTCGCAAATTTCAGCCGCTCTATTGATAAATTTCGGGAATTTTGCCGCTAATTCCAAATAACCGCCAAACCCGATTCTATCAAGCGGGTTTCTCATCATGGCTCTTCTTGCGGTAATCCAGTTTCTATTAAGTTCCGCTACTGCATTCTCTTCATTTCCGTCAAAGAATGTATCAGGGAAGAAATAAGGTAAAAATCTACCTTCTTTATACTTAACGCCTTCTACGTCCGAAAGCATACGAACGGTTACACCGCCACCTACCGAACCTACGAGCGCGTCAAGGTTTAATTCTTTGTATCTTTCCCCAAATATTTCCGCGCCGATCCAACAATCGCCAAGGAACATCATTGCTTCCTTATCGTTTTCGTGCGTAATTCTCACCAAGTCCTTAACCGTTTCCGTCACGAAGTCTTGAATAAACTTCATCCAGTCTTTGTATTCTTTCGTAGGGATTCTATGCGTTTGGTTATAATAGCCTTGGTCAACCAAATATTCCGCGCGCATTTTATAGCCGTATTGCTTTTCAAAATCGTCAAGCATTCTGGGGCTTACCGCCATGTTATAGCCGAACCAGTCCACGTTTCTTTCCTTGCCGTGTTGGTTATACACAAGCGAGAACATATAAAGGAAAGTCGTAAATCTTACGACGTTGCTTTCGGGGTTCTCATCACACCAGCGTTGCAAGTTTTCTCTGATAAACTTGTTCGTCTTAGGATAGTACGGGTCGTACATAATATGGTGGGGTTCGTCCCAGTTATTCGTTATGTAGTTATACATATGAACGGGATGCCACAACGAAATCATGAGGAATGCCACCGTGTATTGGTGGAAAGGGGTTGCGTTTTTAATAATAACGTTGCCGTTTTCCGCGTCAACTTCCCATTCATTCCATACCTGCCCCGTCGTTCTGTCCATTACTTCTATATGTTTAACGGCGTCGGGAGTCAAGTCGGGTTTCACCTGTTGATCGAAAAAGGTGTCCATTAAATGAACCGTCAACGTGTTTTCCGTTGCCGTAATGAACGGCGTCATAACGAACATATGTTGCCATTCGTCAGGATTATTTTTTGCCCATTCGTGATTACCCCTATCCACGAAATATACGTTATATACCTTATCCGCAATTTCCTTGGGATTTTTCGGGAGTTTTACGCCGTCGCAATCGCGTACTGCGTCCGCGCCCCATAAATCCGCTATTCTTTTCGTGCCTTCTACGTAGCTTTCGTCCGTAGGTATGGTGATTCTACCTTTTCTCATTTTCTTGTCCTTCCTTCAATTTCATTTATTTCTTTTCGCAAAAACAATGCAAATAGGAATACGTTCCCGACGTAGTAACTATCTCTATTCCCTCTTTTAGTAATTTTTCACCGCGATAAATATTCCCTTTATCGTCTTTATAAATCGACCTATTATCTATGCTAACGATTGGAACACGTTTCTTGGTTGAGCCGTTCAAGTTTTGATAAACGAGCAAAAATTCGCTTTTATCTTTTGCCACGCAAACAAATCCGTACTCACCGTCTTCCAAATTATCTAGCCTATAAACGTCTCCGCTTAAAATCAACGGAGCAAATTTTTCGTATTGCTTTATCTGTTCCGTGACTTTTTTCTCGTTGTCGCATGAAAGACGGGTTATGTTCATTTCGTATCCCAACACTCCGCCCAACGCAACGTTAAAACGGAAATTGTAATCGGGCGTACTTTCCAACTTATTCCAAAGCGAATCGGAGACGTGCGCGCTAATTGTCGATAAAGGATACGCCATCGACGTACCTTTTTGAATAGCAAGCCGACAAACGGGATCGGTATTATCGCTCGTCCAAATTTGCGGACAATAAAATAAAATCCCCGCGTCAAACCTACCGCCGCCACCCGAACACCCTTCAAATAGAACGTTAGGGAATGCTTCCGTCAGCTTTTTATGCATTTTATAACTGCCGAGTGTAAAACGGTGCTTCGCTTCGCCTTGTCTTTCCTTGGGCAAGCTCAAAGAGCCAACTTCGCAAAGCGTGCGGTTGAAATCCCACTTTATATATTCTAATTTTACTTCCGACAGCGTTGTTTTAATTTGCTCAACGATATATTCAATCACTTCGTCGTTAGTCAAATCAAGCACGAGTTGGCGACGGCCAAGCGAACATGGTCTATCCTTGCATTGTAATACCCATTCGGGATGCGCTTTATAAAGTTCGCTCTTAGGATTGACCATTTCCGGCTCAATCCAGATACCGAGTTTTAACCCAAGCGCGTGGATTTTTTCAGAAAAATCCGCTAATCCGTTCTTGAACTTTTCTTGATTTACGTACCAATCCCCAAGACCTATACTGTCGTCGTTGCGTTTTCCAAACCAACCGTCGTCGATAACCACCGTATCAATACCAAGTTGCTTTGCCTTTTCCGCATAGCGCAACAAAATCTCTTCGTCTATATTGAAATACATTGCTTCCCACGTATTGATGACGATAGGACGTTTTTGATAAACAAATTTCGGGTTTATAATATGCTCGCGAATGTGCGAATGAAAATTTTGAGAGAGTTTGTTGAGCCCTTCCGAAGAATAGGTCATTATCACTTCGGGTGTAATAAATTCTTCGCCTGCTTGCAAATTCCACGTAAACGTGTCGCGATTCAAACCCATTGTCAAACGCACGCGTTTATCGTAAGTCATTTCTGCCCGCGCTTCAAAATCTCCGGAATAAACAAATTCTAAGCCGTAGGCTTCCCCTGTATTCTCCGTCGTTTTCGACGTTTTTATCGCCATAAACGGATTGAATTGATGGGAAGAATGTCCACGCTTACTATAAATTCCTTGCAAGCCTACGTGTAAAGGATATTCCGTAATATTCCGTTCTTTGCCATATTCTCCACAAAGCGTAACAAGAGTATAATCCGCCCCGCTCAAATCGAGCTGACAGCCCGTTGCTTGTAGAATTTGCACTTTGTTTTGTCCCTTATTGACAAATTTCAAATAACGAGTTATCGTATCCGAATTTTCAAATACGCTATAATAGGAATGTAATTCTACCCCTGAAGTTTCGTCTTCGTAAATAATTTCCAAGGTTTCGTTGGCAAGCCTAGAATAAGGCATATTTTCAAATTCTAATCTGCCTTTAAAGATTTTATGCTCCTTATAATAAAACAAGGTAGAACTATCACCGTTTTTATTTTTAATTTTTATTGCGGTATCTTTCGTATCCCCGCTATCGAAAAAAGAAAGCTCGGTCGGGATCGTATCGAGTGAGAAATTTGCACCTATCTCCTCTATGTAAGGCGCAAAATCGACAGGATATTCACGATAAAAACCTTGCAAGGAGTCCGTCTTTTTACCGTAATACAAATGCGCTAAGAATTTTTCATGCGCAATCTTAAACGCATAAGTAGTATTACGCGTATCAATTCTAAATATTTTTTCTTCTAAATCAAAACTAATCATCTCTTCTTTTCACTGCTATATGGGATATACGTATCGTTAAAGATATTCTATCGGCGTACCAAATTTAAGATCCTGCGACCAAATTTCCGCGCGTTTTTCGATACTGGTACGGGGCAATCCTTCTCTATACGCCTTTAAGCCAAGTTCTTCTGCGTCTTTAACAAAATCTTTTATCATACAATCGCACTCTTTTTTATCAAAGTCACGGCGGTATAAATCCAACATCATATACCTGGGCGCAAGCTCTTCTCTTTTTACGCGCGACAAAACGAGATTTCGAATTTCTTCCTCTTCAATAGATTGAGCTTCAGCCTTCGCTTTTGCAAAAATTTTCAAACAGTTCTCTAAAAAATCTTTTTTGTAATACTTACGAATAGACACGTCCGCAGACTCCCAAATCCCTGCATACGCTAAAAAACCTTCGGTTACTTCTACCGTTTTGTAGTAGGCGTTTACGTATTCGTAATATTGATAAATATATTTACTTGCTTGTTTATAATAATGCTCAATAAAATCTTTTACCAACCCTTCTACGCTTGCGTTTACATTCCACAAAAGATTCGAATGTACGTAATCACGCATCGCTAAAAAGGGCGTAGCAGGCGAATCGCAAGGACCTTGCACAAGCACGTCTTCAACACCATACTTTTTAAAAATCTTATAATTTTCCGAAATCACCTGCCAATTATAAAGCGGATATTCGTATGAACCAAAACCAACGTCGTAATTCCAAACGGACAGTTTCGCGCCAATATCCGACCAACCTAAAATGGACGTTCTTGAGGCTTGATTATATTCTTCATCAAGAAAATTCTTAGAATACACGCTCGCAAGAGGCGCAAACCGCACCACGATATTGTCTTCGGGTACAACTTCAGGTACACACTCGTACTTACCCTTTTCTTCATTCCAAGTAACGGGCGGTTGTTGGGTTTTTTGATAGGCAAAAATAACAATCTTCACACTATCAGCGCGCTCGGGGGCAGTTTCCTTTAACCACGCTTTAATTTCCCTTGCCACCTTGTTGATAAACACCATGAGCGTACCGCTCGACGCTTGTTTTTCACCGCCGTATTGCGCGTTCATTCGTTTAGATTTTTCACGATCACAGGTATAGCCCACATCTTCTTGACCGACGATAAAGTACTTTGCTTTCGGCTCAGCCAAAATTACCGCCTTGAAATTTTCCATAAACGTAGAATACATCAATCTACCTTCCTCGGTATCTTCAAGCGCTGTCGCTATACAAAGTTGTAATTTATTATCCGTGTACCATTCGGGGTGGTTCTCCGCGTACCTGTCCGGGGGCAAGAGCAAAAAAGTGGAATGACACCAATAGGTTTTCGACCATACGCTACCCTCGCCGTATTCTTCGGGAAACACCGTCCGAACGCCGTTAGAACGTATTCTTAACGAATATAAGGGATCGTATATAGGCGTATAATTATGTACGTCTCTCCCCACAAAATCGGGAATGGAAGTAATATCCATATCTTTCAATGCAAAGCTATTGCTTTGTTGAATATAAATCTCATCGGGAGCATACACGGTAAAGCCAAATTGCGTCTTTAAGAACTCGTAAACAGCATAAATTTTTCCGCTTTCGGAAAAGCCGTTCATCAAGGCGTTTCCGTCTTTTGTGAAAACTCTAATCCCATCAACGTTCATATTTTCTAACGTCAAGATCTCTCCGCTTTGCTTAAATAATGCGGTGTTGCCGATAGAGAAATATTTACCGCTAAACGCAAAAAACTCTTTGGAATTTTCCTTGATTACAACAAGAACTTCGTTCGTTGCTTGTTCAAAGAAACGAACGAGTTCTTCACTTGCAAAAACTTCACTTTTCGTTGGTGTTTCGGGCAACAATACTGCATATTGCCCGAAACATTTCTTACTTTCTTTCATACTTAATACTTATACCAAATTAAAATCAATTCACCGAAAGCCACCAGTTATCGTAACGGTTGCTAATCAAATGGCTTTCCGCGTAGTAACTCAAACCTAAACGATTTGCGTCAGCTTGGAATTTCGTGAACATTGCTCGAAGCGTAGCATCGTCATAATATTCTTTATATTGTTCAATGACGATATAACGAGGGGAAAGTTCTTCCTTTTCAAGACGTTCCATAACTGCTCTTCTAGTACTTTCATCCTCAATCTTTTCTGCCACTTTCTTCGCTTGCGCAAGAATATCTAAACAGCTATTCAAGTATGCCTTAGGGTAATACTCCGCGAGCGCTTGGTCTCTCGATTCCCAAGGTCCAGGTTTCCACGAGTAGCCTTTCGTCTTTTCCATCAACGCGTAGTTAGCATTGATTAAATTGAAATATTGCTTCACGTAAGGCGCAGCATCTTTATAGTAGTTTTCCATAAACGAATCAATGAGTACGTTGATGTCTTGGTCTACGTCCCACAAAAGTTCGGCTTGAACATAGTCACGCATTGCTTGGAAAGGCAATATCCTACTATCTCTAGGCCCTTGGTCAAGAATGTCCGTTACACCGTATTCAAGGAAAATTCTATAATTGTCTTGCATATTATGCCAGTTATAGGAAGGGTACAGGTATGCGCCGAAAGGACAACTGTACGACCAAACAGACATATTTGCGCCAAGCGCTCTCCAACCGTTCATGACTTCTTCCGTTTCTTTGTTTGCAACAGGGTCGGTCATAGGTTTGGAATATACCGCGCTAATAGGAGCGAAACGAATCATAACGTTAGAATCGGGAACAACGTCTTTATGGTAGGTATATTCCCCTGTCTCATAATTCTTTTCAACGGGCGGTTGCAAGGAATTTTGATATGCGAACATACCGATAACGACTTGGTCTGCTCTTTCAGGATAAGTATCTTGCAACCACGCCTTTACCATACGAGCTATTTTATTCACGAATACCACCATCGTACCGCTCATTCTATTATTATGACCGCTATACAATTTATTCGCAGTCATACATTTCGAACAACCACAGTAACCGGAGTCGTCTTCTAAGCCTATCATAAAGTACTTAGCCTTAGGCGCGATTTCAATGTAATACTTCAAACTTTCAAACATCGTTTGACGCATCAATTCGCCGTTTGGACTATCCTCTATGCCCGTACCGTAACAAATATCTTTCTCGTTCAAACTGAACCAGTCACGGTGTTCGTTAATATGCAAAGAAGGTCTTAACAAAATATGGGTAGAGTGACACCAAAGCGTTCTAGACCATACACTGCCGTTGCCCTGCGCCGAAGAGAACGACGTTATAACACCGCGCAATCTCTTTCTCGATGCAAACGTAGCGTTATTTCCATAAACTACGTCATGCACGTCACGACCTGCAAAGTCAGGGACTTCGGTAATATCGAAATCTTTTAATTTTCTATCTTTGATAGTATCCACGTGAATTTCATCCTCCGCATATACTTCAAAGCCGATTTGTTCTTCCATAAAATCATACACGGAATACAGCTTACCGCCCTCTTCCGCAGCGTTAAGAATAACGCTGTTTCCGTACGTTTTAATTTTAAAACCATCGTCACCAAGCTCCGACAAAGATACTTCCATATCGCTTTCTTCAAAGAGCGAAGTATCACCGATAGAAATGTATTTATCGTCTTTATCCATATTCCCCGTATCGATTACGGTAGGAAGAGTGACCCCAGTTGCCTGTTTAAAGAAGGTAACAAGTTCGCCTGACGCATACTTTTCAGTATCCGTCGCCTCAGGAGAAATCAAAATTTTATAATCAGACTTACCGTCCTTCACCAAATCAAATTTGGAATCCTCAATGGTAGGCGTTCCAGGAGTAACCGTACCGCCGTTACCACCATTACCGCCAAAACCACAGCCTGCCACCGAAAATACGGAAGAAACCGTTAAAGCGAGCGCCACAATTTTTCTCAATCTTTTTTCCATAGCTATCTCCTTATTTCACCATAATCGAATACTCGATAAGCTTATAAAGGTAACTGTTTTCCACTTCGTAAACGACGTAATAATATACCTTGTATTCTCCCACTTGATCCGTAGCAAACGTCAAACTTTCGGTAACGTCAATTTGACCGCCTCTGGGTTTATTCACAAATACTACCGCATCATAGGATGCAAGCGAGCTATCAACTAAGAAACTAGGCAATTTAATGGTTTCGCCCTTCTTCGCAGTCGCAGGAACTTCGCCTGAAATCGTCACTTCGAAAGGCTCTACTCTATATACGCTCAAAATACTTTCGTTAAAACCAGGATTATAAGAATCGTCTTCAGAAACGTATTTTACGAAATACTTACCTGAACTCTTAAGAGTAAAACTAACCGAACTCGTACCCACTTTCGTTCTATAAACGAGATCTTCGTCAGCCGTATATACTTCCACGTAAACGTCCGTTCTACCGCAAATTGCGTCGATTGCAACCGCGCCAGGTAAAGTAATTACACCTACGCTTTGTTCGGAAACGTATTCGCCACAGGTAACAATGAGCGGTTCAATGTAATCTCTCTTCGTCTTTGCATCAAAGTATTGTCTGCCGTTCTTTACGAATTGAATACCGCTTTCTCCCGTAACGTTTTCAAATGCGAACTCCGCGTAACAAATATTGTCAGTGAACCCTTTAAAAACTTCGCCCGTTGCGTAGTTCGTTACTTGACAAACAAAGTTACCGCTTTCATCGATTATTTCGTTTCTTCCGTTAATTCTCAACAAGAAGTCTTCAATCTTGGTATCGTCAAACGTACCATAAATCTTGCCGACCTTTTCGCCATTCAAATAGAAATCGCTAAAATCAGGATCTTGGCTTGCCTTGATTGCAAGCTCTACCTTTTTATTCGAGTAAGAACCGTCCACAAGCGTTACGTTAATCGTATCGTAGTTATTTGCTTCGCCAGGTACACGGAAAGCGAATTCCATTCCTTTGAAAGGCAAAGGTAAGCCGTAAACAACGGTTGCCTCGTCGGTATTGAAAAGATATGCGATACAGCTATCGTTAGAATAATTCCCTACGACTTCGGTTACGTTTTTCGCAATAAAATACTTGCTAAAATCTACCGTACCGCTCTTATCCAAAAGCTTCACGGAAACACTATCGCCAACCATTTCTTCGTAGAGGTAACTCTTTGCTACGTACTCCACTTCTACACTTTCGCCAAAGGAATTATCAAGGGTGAATTTTTCATTCGGTTTTACCTTTTTAAGTACTTCGCCGTCTGCATTTTTGAATAAGTAATACTTTTCCGCCGACATCTTTTTATTAGTCAACGAATAATAGTCGTACGCATCAAAATCAGGAAGAGAAATTTCTTTTCCTACCATCATAAGTTGAGGAATGGTGGGGGTAGTGTCGAGAATTGGCAATTTACTTGCCTGTGCGTTCACGTAGTAATTGAAAACACCGCCTCTACCAACGAAGTCTTTTACGGTCACGGAAACAACGTAAACGCCGTTCTTTTCTGCAACGAACCCACCGTTCTTAATCGCTACTTCTTTACCCGTCGAATTTTCATAAACGACGGTAGAAATTTCATAATCACCGTACACGCCGTCTACCTCGTGTTCAGGGAGCAAAGTCTTAACGCCAAGCGTTGCCGTTTGAGAAAGTGGTGTAACCCAGGTATGCGTAATTGAACTAACGTTGTTTGCTTTTACCTTTAAAATCTGTTCCGCTACGTTACCAGAAGTATCCGTTGCCGTATAGCAAATCTCGTACACGCCTGTTTCAGAGGGTATGAAATAGCCGTCTTTTACCGTGATAGGCTCAGTAGAACCCTCTTTGCGAACGATAACGCTCAATTCTCTTTCAGCCGTACCCGAACCGTAAACACAATCGTATTTATCAAAGGCGATTGCCTCATACACGGGATAGGGCGCGAATACTTCCGCCTCAGGAATAGAATCAAAGTTGTAACCAAGAGTATCAATCTTAAAGAAAGGTTTTTCGGTATCCAACCAACTTCCCTCGGAAAGATCCAAACCGCCAAAATTTAAAATCATAAACCCTGCGTCTTTGTTAGAGAAGTTTTCCGAACTTGCGGTAATTGTCATCGTAACTTTACCGCTTTTAAAGCCCTTCCACTCCCCTTTCATATTCTCTGAATCCGTCAAATCCGCAATTACTGTATCGACGTAGCCAAAAGGTATGCCAGGGTCGGTATGTACGCAAGCGGTATCGTAGTCGTAAGCAAAGCTAACGGCTTTTACGTCCTTTTCAATAGCAACACCGTCTCTTGCTCTACCGTAGAAATTCGCGTAAACTTCTCTACCGTAATTGCTTGCGCTAAAATAACGAATGCTTCCGTCTCTATTGAAATAACGACCTGTAGAAATTTGACCGTTGCCATAAGCGGAGGCGTAACTCGCATAAGGATACGCCTCGTCTATGTTACGCTGTACGTTTATTTCCACAAAACAGTTTTCATCTTCAACGTCCGTTAAACGAATACTGATTTCACTCACTTCCAAATCACCCTTCTTCGCTTTAGGTTCGGTAGTGATTGGAATTAAGGTAAGAAGAACGTCGTTTGCCGTAAAAGCCCGCAAATCAAGTTCGTGATTGAGGGTAACAGCGGAATCACCGTTGTCCTTTGCTTTCACAAAAATACCCTTGTAATCACCGATATGTTCAGGAGCTTGATAATCAACGAAAACCTCCGCATTTTGCGTTGCCGAAAAGAACTTTACAGCCTCGCTCTCCGACGCCATTGCGTTCGTAAACCCAACCGCCGCGCCGCCGATTAAGGCAACCGAAAATATGCCTGAAACGACGCGAATTAATAATTTTCTCATCCTTTTAATCCTCCGATATTTACGTTCAGCATAAACCTCTTTCTAAACGCAATAAAGATAGCCAAGATAGGCGCGAACATAATGAAACAACCCGTCAATCGCATGGGGATATTTACCAAATTGTTGTCCGTTCTTTGATTAAATTTGTAAAGCCCTAATGCTAACGTTGGTCTATCGGGCAAATACAAAAGCGGTGTGTTAGAGTCATTCCAAAAACCGATAAATGCAAGAAGGGACATCGTAGCAATGGTCGCCCCGATGAGCGGGAAAATGACGTTCATCATAATGGTGAAATTCCCTGCGCCGTCAATACTTGCCGCGTCTGAATAGTCCTTAGAAATCCCCTTGAAAGCCGCATAGTAAATCAAGAAGTCCGTACCCAGGTAGTTTGCTTTCATTAAAACCATACCCCAAATATGGTTACGGAACCCTAATGCGCGTACAAATTGCATTTCCGAAGGTCCACTACCGATAATCGGTATAATCATAACTAAAATGACGCTTGCGTGCAACCAGCTACCTACTTTACTCTTAAAACGAGCGCAACCGTAAGCGGTGATAGCCGCAGTGAAAACGTTTGCAAGGGTACAGCCAACAGCATATAAAACACTGTTTAGTATCATTTCGTCAAGATACATTTTGTATGGTTTCACACCTGTGGGGTTTACCGATACGTACATTTTAGAAAATGCCGTTATATAGTTTTCAAACGTCCAAACTTCAGGCAAACCGAACACGTTATAGTATAAGTCCTCTTCCGTCTTAAAGGTAGTCATAAACGACCACAAAGCGGGAACGAACAAAGACAAACTATACACCAACAAGAAGATAAAACCGACGACGGTGAGCGCGCCATAACCGCGCACTTCATTATACTTTTTCTTTTTTAATACTTTTGCCATACGCTCACCTCAATACTCTACGTTCGGGTCAAAATGGTTGAAGAATTTTCTTGCAGCAAACACGATAGGCGCCATAATAAACGTAATCGTAAGCCCAACCGCAGACGCGAACGGATATTGTTGAAAACTTGAATTTTCACCAACGATACGCGTAAACAAGTAGTAGCTAAGCGTTTGCATTTCAGGTAACGCGTGGTCGCCGTAGAATAAGTACAACGGACCGCTGCCCATAAATAACCCCGGCAAACCCGTAACGATAAAGAGGGTTACGGTGGGGTAAATCATAGGGAAAATAACGGATACGAATTCTCTAAGCAAGGAAATACCTTCTAATCTACCGTATTCGATAACGGATACTGGAACTCTTGACATTGCGCTCATATAGATAATCATACCACCGCCAACGCCAACCCAAAGATTATAAAAAATCATAAGAGGGAAAGCAATGGTAGGATCTGTGAAAAATCGAGGCACGTTGTAAGGATCGTACTTCAATACAGTGAGAAAAATTTCCGTAACGCCTTCGTTTAAGAAGTTTTGGAACATAATAATCATTGCCATTGAAGAAATTAAGCTGGGTATAAACAATACCACTCTGAAAAATTCCGCGCCTCTAATTCTCTTATACAAGAGATAGGCAACAAAAAGGTTGATAGGCATTCCTACGAAAGTACTGAAGAAATAATAAATCATACCCCTTTTCACTGTACCGAGCAAAAAGGTGTCGCCTGAGAATACTCTGATTACTTCCTTAAAATTCCCCAACCCGCTGAAATAGTAAGCTGATTGTTTTGCGTCATAAGTTTGAAACGCGAGTAATATCGAGTTGATATTAACGCCCACGTACATGACAAAAAATTGCAAGATAGGAAAGGCGAATATACAAGCCAAAAAGATTTGATCCGCCCTTCTCTTCTTTGCAAAACCACCGAGCTCTTTCTTCCCTTTTACTTGAGGGAAATGAAAGTTCTCCATAAAGTCCTCCTTTTAACACATCTTATTTTTGTGCGCTAAGCCAGTTTTGATATTCTGCCGTATAGTTGGTTGCATTGTAGGTTTGTTTCATACCTGCAATGTATTGAGCAGCTGTAAGACTCTTATTATTCAAGAATACTAAGAAAGGATCCACCTGCGTGGTGCCGTTTACTTCCGAACCCCAACCCCATTCATAAGTACCGAAGAAAGTCGTTACGGACTTAAATTCGTGAGACTTTGTCGCATAGTAAATCTTAGAGTTTTCACTCGTTACCAAATCCCAGAAGTTTTGACCGAACGGCGTCAATTGATCGTAAACGCCTTCTTCCAAATCGTAAGAGTAAGGGCGTGACAAACCGATATGCTTCGTGAAGGTGGACATTGCGTGTTCACTCAAAGTGAATTTCAAGAAGTCTTTTGCAAGGTCAGCTTGCTTGGTTGCTTTATTTACCGCTACTGCGATAGAACCGGAGGTACAGTAGAAGGATTCTCCTGCTTCTGCCTTGTCGTCGTAAGCGGGTACGGGCATATAACCAAATCTTCTATTACCATACGCGTACTTGTCGCCTTTCTTGGATGCAATGCTGGAGAAAGTACCACGGGCTTCGTTTTCCCACCAACCGCCTTCCAATATCATTGCGATAGGCTTACCGTCGGGACGAGAACGAAGGAAAGCATTTTGTGCTTGCGTGTGGGTGATAGAACCGTTTACGCTGTCAGCATAATAATACTTGTTATCAATAATTTCCTTTGCCATTTCAACCGCAAATTGTCTGCCCTTCAAATCTCGGATTTCATAAGCGTTCTCAGGGGTAATTACCTTACCGTCCTTCGTCGTACCGTTAAAGGTTACGTTGATAGCGAAATCATTTACGCCTTCATAGCCGATTTGCAAGGAGTCAAGATAGCTCGTTCTATAAGAGTCATCCGTACACCAAATATAAGGCGTAACGCCACGAGTCTTAGACAAGTAGTTAAGCCAAGTCTTGTATTCAGCGAACGTTGCAGGAAAACCGTCGTCATACGTACCTGCTACTCCGTCTTTACCAACCGATTTTGCAGGTTGACCAGCAAGACCGGAAGTATAGTCACCATCTGCGGAAACGTACAAGCTCTTCTCTTCAAATAAATCTACGTCATAGATTGCGCCCGAGAAGTTGGTATAGAAAGGAACAGCATAGTAATTGTCGTTTACGTTGTAGTATTCACGCAAGTTCGCGTTCATACGATTTTCAATCGTTTCCTCACCCGTCGTAGCTGGAGCTTTAACGACGTCGGTAATATTCAAGAACAACTCTCTGTTTACAAATTCGTTATAACTAATCGTGTGGGTGAAGAAAATATCTTCGTTACGGTTTGCAATATCCGCCATCAGTTTTTGATTTTTAATTTCATCCTTAAGTTCGGAATTTATCAAAACTTCCACGTCGGGATTTGCCTTTTCGTATTCAAGCTCAAGCTCTTTAAGCCATTCTACGGAAACACCGCCGTTGAAGTAAGCGATATTCAAAATTTGGGAAGCGTTGGGATTAGTACGGTCGCCGTCACCGTCGTCACCGCCGCCACCGCAAGCGGTAACGCTACCGCAAACAAGTAAAGCCATAGACATACAAAGCGCTCTTTTCATTGTGTTTTTCATTTTCTTTTTACCTCTCAATATTCTTATTTTTAATTTTCTTTCTTCTTAAGTGTTACGTATCCTGCAACAGCCATTACAGCGGTCATTGCAACCATACTACCCACACTGCTTGAACAGCCAGCCAATATATCGCCAAAACCAAACTTAGCGTTCGGGTCTTTTACGGTAATCGTATATTCCACAGTCGCCGTATTTCCCGCCATATCCGTTACGGAATATCTAATTAAGTACTTACCTGCCTTGTCGGTAACAAATTCGTTGTTTTCATTGAGTTCAACTCTGTTCACGTCATTATAAATTACAACGACCGTCAAGTTATAACTACTTTCATCTTCTACTTGCGCGTCAAATACAGTAATCGTATCCCCAAGTTCAGCTTGCGTTTGATAGGTACCGTCTATCATAACGGTAGGCTTTTGCGTATCCTCAACCATTACCGAAATGGTATAATCTTGCGAAATGCCTGCATAAGTCAGCGTGTAAACGATTTCATGCGCACCCGTATACACAGGCACGTACTCGCCACCAACTTCTTCAAGGACTTCTCCGTTCAACGTAACGACAGCCGTCCAGTTAAAATCAGTCACTTTTTCACCAGTGAAACCGTTGGTTGCTTCGGGGGCGGAAATCACAACTGCCGAACCAAGTTCTACCGTGTTTGCCGTTGCCGTAATATCAAGCCACAAGGTCTTTGCGGTAATGAAGTAGAAGAAAGAAGTTTCATTTCCTGCTTTATCTACCGCTCTATATACGATAACGTATTCCCCTGCCGTAAAGGTAATTTCCGTACCTGCCACCACGTCTTTTGCAGAAGTGTCACTCGGAGTCTTTATGCTCACGTTAACCGTTACTTCGCCGTCAACCGCGTCCATTGCCGTCGCGTTAGGAATCACGCAAACCGTCCCTTCCAACACAACGAAGTTTTTCACGCTTTCACTATCCTCTTCGGGTACGGGAATAAAACCGTTCCCCAAGCTATCCGCGTTAATGACAGGAGCAAAGCTATCCTTTGCCTGCAAGCTCTTTTCAAGCCAAATACTGTCACCATTTTTAGTAATTTCAAATCGAACGTTCCATTCGCCTTCGCCAAGAGAAAGTAAGACGTCTTTCAAGTTCACAGTATCGGACGGCGCGCTTGCAACCGCAATCCAGCTTTCACCGTTATAAACTTCTGCGTAAATTTCAAAGTCGGAAATTGCGCCCTCGTTACAATAATAAACGGTGAAGTCCTCGTAATCCCAAATACAATCATTGCCGAGCATTACCACGGTATCCGCCGTCTTAACCGAACCAGTCATCGCGATAACTTCCACACTCGTAGAATAGCTTACTTCTCCGCCAACGGAGTTTTTAACGGTATAAATTAAGTCGTAGTTACCCGTATGCTTGAATGCGTACGAGTAATTGTTTTGGATTTCCAAACCGTCTACGCCCTCGTAAATCACACCGTCCTTTTTAATGGTGAGATACGTCGTTAAAGCCGAGGACAAACTCTTCGCGCCGATTTCTACGTTCATGAGTTTCATCACGTATTCGTAAGAAGATAATTCAAGCGCCTGTTCTTTAACTTCGAAGGTATAGGCAAATCGTTCTTCTTCGCCGTCGTAGTTACCTAAATTATAGGCAAGTCGAACGCAATCGTTTTCGTCTGTCATACCGCCGTAGTACGCCACGTAGCTCCCTGCCGTGCTCGGTGTAAATTTCACGTTTTCACTATACGCCTGCTTTTGAAGAACAACGTTTCCGTTTTCATCCACAATTTCAATCGTTCCTGTAAACGCTTTTTTACCCGTCAATACCGAGCTTGCATAAGGCACAGGGAAGTTGTCTTCCAACCCAACGAATCGATCTTCGCTTTCGGGTAAATACATACCATAACCTGCGTCGCTCATCAATTCACCGTCTTTACCTCTCAAGCTTTGCCCGTTCAAGTTATACACGATAAATTTCGCCGTCTTTTCGTCGGTCATTTCCGTTACGGTCATCTTAACGGTATAATTTTCAAACGTACTATTCACAAACGTTTCAGGCAAGTCTGCGTTTACGTTATTCCCTGCGCTCGTCATCGTCAGATATTGCATATCTTCGGGATCGTCCAAATCAAGAATAGGGCGTTTCGCACATTCCCAAGCACCCGTACCGTAGGCATATGCGTAAACCGTTTTCGTCACGGGATCGAATCCGATATTCGTCGAATATCCCGAGCCGATAAATCCGCTCGCGTTTCTCGCCCTGTTCGTGAAAGACGTACCAACAAGCTCGGTATTATATTCCGCGCTTGTCAAACCTTTTGTCGCACCGTAATATTCAAGTCCATTGGAATTACTCTTATACCAACGCCCCGAGCCGAAATTCGCGCCGACGTCGCCGTAAGCAACTCTTGCGTTCGGCGTAATCGCATTCCACGATGTACCGCCTGCAACATATACGGTAAAGGATTCTTGGGTAATATCATCCGTTACAGTAATCGCGATTTCACGCAATTCTTCCGCATTATTTCTCGTATGCCAAGCGCCGCCGTTCCACCAATCGGATGAACTGTCCGTCGATTCCGAGAACACGCGGAAATTAAGCTCCATCGTGCCTGTAAGCGAATTTTTGAAGGCCACGCTTGCGCCAACAGCATTCGCGCCAACATTTTGCGAGGTAAACATAATACCCTTGTTCGTATCACGAATAAGGTCAGCGTGTTGTTCGCTACCCGAAACGTTGTAGGTAACGTTCAAACCGCTTGCCGTGATAAACTCGCTTGCGCTTGCCGTAACGTCATACGTTTTTTCCACCGTCAAAGAATACGCATAAACGATTTCCGCGCCTGCATATTCACCGCTTGCGGTAAATGCCTTACGCACGTTGCCGTTTGCGTCTTTCACACCGCTGTAAACAACGGTATATTCGCCGAACGATTCGGGCGTGAACTTGATACCCTCTGCAAACGCGCGTTCCGCGATAACAACGCCGCCGTTTGGATTGAGTACCTTCACTTTACCGTCAAAGGTTGCCGTTTCACCCAAAACGCCTTTTAAGGTGGGCGTAGGCAACGTATATTCTTGATACTGTTTCGCCGTTTCCGTAAACTTAACCGAAAGTCCGGGCGCGGCGGAAGACGTAAGCGTGCCGTTTTCCCCACCGAGCGATTGACCGTTCAAGCTGTAAATGATAAAGTTTGCAGGCTCGTCCTTGCCTTGCGAGCCCGTTTCACTCGCGCCCGTAACGTCGGTCAACGTAAATTTCACGGTATAATTGTTAAAATCACAATTAAGCAATTCGCTTGCGCCCGTACCTGCATACGCCAAATGGTCAGTATCGTCTAAATCCAAAATAACGCGACGGTTCAAAATACTCGCGTATTGCGTTTCGTCCGCAGAAGACTTAAAGTTGTATTGATATACTTCTTTAGTAATCGGATCGAATCCTACCACGGTCGAATGAAGATACCAATTCGTAAAAGAAGTACCCTTTAATTGCGTATTGTATTCTTTACTCGAAAGCGTGCCTCCATTATAAGGCGTAGTCGTATCGTCGTAGTCCTGCCCGTTGCCCGAATAACCGTAACGAATCCCCGTACCGTAGTTTGCGCCTACGTCGCCGTAAGCAACTCTTGCATTCGGTACGCTTTCCAACCAAGGCGAACCGCCTTTTATGTACAAAGTAAAGCTTTCGTTTTTGTCGGTGTCCGTCAAAGTAATCGCAACTTCACGGATTTCTTCCGCGTCGTTGCCGTTAAACCAATCTCCGCCGCCGTAATTTATCTTCCCCTTATTTTGGGTGTAGACACGGAAATCCATTTCAAACAAGCCCGAAAGAGTGTTGTTAAACACCACGGAATTCCCCTCTGCCGCATTTCCGTTTTCCGTCGCGGAGAAATGAATACCCTTTCTCGTATCTTTGGTAAGCGCGCTTACCTTTTCACTACCCGAAACGTTGTAGGTCGCCGTCAAACCGTCGCTCACCGTTATAATATCGCTTGCATTCGCCGTAAACGTAGTCGCGCTCGCCTTGGTCAAACCAACGCTCGCAAGCCCCGTACAGCTAACCGCTAAACACGAAAAAATCGCGATTAAAGATTTTCTAAAACGTTTTTTCATTATTAATTCCCCTTTTGACAATAATGAGAGCTCCACTTACAAAACCTACTCAAGCGCAAGCGAGCTCTCCCTATTGTATTTCTTAAAATTCAGTTATTTCTCTATCTTATTTGATACCGTAAATATCGGAAACTAATATGTACTTACCTTGACTACCTTCTGCAGCTGCCCCGGTTGTGGAGTCGGTTGTACCAAACTGTACATACATATTCTGCAAGTTCTTATTCGTCAAATCGCTTACGTTAATCGTAACTTCTACCCATTCTCCAGCAACTTTTGCAATACTCGTTCCCGCATAAATTTGTGGATAACTACTACCGTTCTTCGATTTTACTCTTAAATAATAACCGCCTTCTCCTGCAGGTCTATACACGCTAAAGGTAATTTTCGAATACGCCGAAACGTCCAAACTTGCGGTATAAACGCCAGCCGATTGCCAATTATTCGTCGCTGTTATTTTTGCCATACCAGAACCGAATTTGGTATAGTCTTCGCTGTAAGAAACGCTTGCGTTAGAGCCATCGTTTACAAACGTTTTACCAACCATAGCACTCATGCGGACAAGAAGTTCGCCGCCTACGGGGATATCCGAAGTTTTGCGTTCGCCAGCGGCATAAATGTCGGAGATATACACTTTTTCGCCCTTTTCACCGTGATTCTCAGTATTTTTACTGAAGTAGAACTTCACGTCCAAGATGGATGTCGTAATTTGGCTAACGTCAATGGTATATTCCGCCCAGCTACCCGTTTGAATGTTAATATGCTCCAAATACGCCCCATTGATATAGGCTCTAAAAATACGTCCATAGCCCGTTTCTTGATAAACCATCACTTTCAATTCTGCGCACTGAGAAATATCAACACTCTTTACCGTCACGTTTAACGCCCAGTTCATCGAACTCGTAAGTTCAATCATACCCTCGCCATTGTAGGTATGCATACTGGAATAAGCACTCACCGCGTTGCCAGGCGTTGCTTTCGAAGTATAGTTTTCAGCCGTGAAGTCTACCTGCTTGTCGCCATCGATAGCATTGCCAACCTGAACGCTTGCGCTAAACGTCTGCGAACCGAGGGTCGCCGAAATAGTCGCCTTACCTGTCGCTTTCGCCGTAACTTTACCGTTATTATCAACAGTTGCAACGTCCGTGTTCGAACTCGTCCAAATTGCGGAATAGTCGTTATCGTTCAAAACGTCAAAGCTTTGTTCGCTATCCGTCGCCATATACGCAGTTGTTACGTTCATCGTAAGCGTTTGATTTGCAAGCGCGGTATCCACGTATTTGGTGAGCAACTCACCCTCTTCACCGTTTTGCAATGCGTAAGCAGCCACTTGCGCCATCGAACGTTCCACGGGTGCGCTATAATAATAAACGCCGTCTTTTACCGCGTAAGCGCGCGCTACGAGAGTCGTGCCGTAATAAGCTTCGGGAATTTTCGTCAAAACTGCGTTGAAATATTCTCTACCGTCTTCGTAGAAGTGCGTTTCGTCTTCCGCTTTGATTTCCTTATACGCTTCCGTTGCCCATTTTTCTTGGAATACGGGAGTATAATTCAAATCGATTTCATCCGCCGTATCGTCGTTATGGTTAAGCGTATTTTCGCCCAAAATCACCTTAGGGATAATCAACGTACCGTAGCTATAACCAGCGTCTTTATACTGTTTATCTACGGAAAAGATGAAACGTAAGCCCGTCGGGTCAACGGTTCGAACACTTGCGCCAACCGATTCAAAATCGGGCGCAGAATTAGCGCTTACCGGTTGCAAATTTTTTACGCCAAAAACAAGCCCCGTTGCGAATGCGAACAAAGAACAAATTAAACCAAATTTTCTAAAACTTTTTTTCATTGTCCGTTCCCTCCTAACGCATTCGACCAACCGTCTTGCCACTCGCCTGAATCGTCACTGCCATTCAATGAAGCCGTTACGATGTCTTCTTTGAAAAGCTCTTGGATGCGCAATATGGGCTTTTCATAGTCTTTCATACAAAAACCTCCTTAATAATATAATTTTATTTTTTTTATAAATACGGTTTTCCGTTTTTATCAAATTAAGAATTTTTTATTAGATTGGCGCGTATGCCAATCTAATAAAGGGCACGCCCTTTATTTTCAAACTTTTGCTAGAGAATCGGATTTTAGGGAATTTATGGCTATGATTTTTTCTATATGCCACGAAATAATCCTATCCACCCCTTATTCTCAAACCCATAATATCACAACCACCCGTCGATTTCAAGGCTTTTTTAAAATCAATATTTGATACTTTCGCAAAAACACGAAACAAACATATATTTTTTTATTTTTTTATTGAAAACGTTATTTTTTTTTGATATAATAAATTTACTATGAGTGATTTGACGCAAAAACTTCTCCCTTTAACGTTTATCAATACGCCGTACACCCGTGAAACTTATGATATGACGAACTATCACAAGCATGAAAGTTTGGAGCTTGTTTATATTGCCTCGGGGTCGATACAGATGACTTATTTTAAATCTGCGAGCGATATACAACCAAGAAGTATCACTGTACACGAAAATCAATTTATGATTATTCGCCCTGGTGTTAAGCATATCCAATGTATCCAAGACAAGGCGCACATGATGGTTTTGGAACTTCGACACGATAATTTGCACGTACCTACCGATATATTTATTGCAAATAGCGAATTCATTTCATTGATTCCTTCTGCAAAACAAGCATTTCTAAATCTTGACTGTGTTTCCGTTTTCACGGATATCCAAGACGTGAAACGAATTTTCGGAAAACTGCTTACGCTTTTATATAATAATCAACATGGGAAATCAGACGAATATTTCGCTGTGTACTACGAATTGTATCTAAAGCAATTATTCGTTGAGATTTTTAAATGCATTAATATTAAAAGAGACGGTAACTATAACCGATACATTCAATACGTTTTGTCCTTTATTCAAAAGAATTACGGCGATGAAATTTCCGTAGCCCAGATCGCAAAAAATCTTGATCTTTCGCCTATCTATCTTAATTCTGTTTTTAAAAAGGAATTAGGGAAGAACATTCAGGAGCATTTGATTTCCGTCCGTATCGAAAAAGCAAAAAATCTTTTACTCGAACAAACGCAAACGATTAGCGCAGTTGCGAAAAGAGTCGGTTACAAGTCTTTACGAAGTTTTGAGTTGGCGTTTTTTAAGCGTGTAGGCGTTTCTCCTACTGCTTACCAAGCGCAACATAAACTTAACGGATTTATATTATGGAAAAATCATCAAGACGACTCGATTGAAGTCGACATCGCACATTACGAGAAGGACGCGACGAAAAAGGAGTAACACTATGGAAAGCGAGAAAAGCACCCCGAAAAAATTCACATTCTTCACAGACTTATTACCGTTATTTATTACGGCAAAATTGATTTACGAGGTAAATTATGAAAATTTCCTTAAAGAATGAAAATGTCATTTATTACGGACCGCGCAACGAAGATTCCGCTTGGGGTTTCGTACAATTCCCTAAATTTTACGAGATGAAAAACGGCTCGATTGGATTGTATTTCCATAACGAGGACGACAGCCCTCTCGTGCTTGGACAAGGCTCGTGGTACGTTTCCGACGATTTAGGTAAATCTTGGCACAACGCCTCCAAAGAAGAATTCGCGCAATTCGGTACGTTGCTTCCCAATGGCGATATGCTTCGTATTAAAAATATTCCCGCGAAAAAAGTAGAGGATCTCCAATCAAGCGGCGCGTGGTTTGGCAATTACCGTATCCCTTCCGAACCCATCACTCCTCAAAAATCAACGAACCCCGACGTTTTACCCCACCCTATCTCTTTGTATTCGGACGTGTTCGGGTCAAACGATTTTTTCTATTTGCTTGACACTTTACCCGACGGACTTGCGGAAAACAGACTGTTTTTTTCAAGGCTGAAAAACGGAAAAACGACTGCAGAGGAAGAATACTCGCCCGTTGATTGGAAACACCGCACCGTACGGATTTTCAGTCCAAGCCCCGTTTATACGGGTATGACCTCGTTTATTCTTGAAAATCCAGCTGCTTACGAGGGCGGTTCAAAACTCAAGGTCGCGCCAGACGGTTCGCTCTTTCTTGCGCTTTATAGAAACGGGCCCTGTAACCCGTACACAGGTAAATTTGAAAAGTTTTCGGCGGTATTTTTACTTCGCTCTACGGACAACGGAAAAACTTGGGCGTTACACGGATACATCCCCTATCAACCCGACCTTGAAAAGGACGAATTTTCGTACCTGCACGGGGGATTTTATGAACCAGATATCGAATTTATGCCCGACGGAACAATGCTTTGCATAATGCGAACGTGCGACGTATTTCAAGGCGCGCCCGAATGGGGCGCAACCTATCTTTCTCGCTCGGTTGACGGCGGTAAGACTTGGTCAAAGCCCGAATATTTCCAAAAAATCGGCGCGTTACCCCTACTTTTGAGATTGGACTGTGGCGTTACTCTCGCTGTCATTACTCGACCTGGAATTTTCGTCTATGCAAGTAAAGACGACGGCAAAACGTGGACTGCTTGCTCGGAAGTTATGACGGGTGAGGATAGAAGTAAACTCGCGAACGTGCCCCCTTCTCGTCCTAATTTTCATCAATGGGCAGGGAGCTGCTGCAACACCGATATTCGTGCGTTGAGCGAAAACAGCGCGTTGCTCGTTTATAGCGATTTCTACACTCCTGATCCAAACGACAATGGTATCAAGAAAAAGGCAATCAAAACGGTGGAAATCGTCGTTGATTGCTAAGGATTTTGAGCTGACATTTTTGAAACGCGAATGTATTTTCCAAAAATCCATTCCTTTGATTGAGTTTTTCTTTGTAAAATCCAACTAAATTATATTATACGAGTACAGCACGACACCTTGACTATACGAGCGCGCGCCTGCGGCGCTTAGGTTTTGGTGTCGTCGCTTTTACTTTACTTACCAACAACCTTAAACCCCGAAAAAACGGCGGTTTTCGCGCTGACCCGCTTGCGAAACACCGCCGTTTATCTTTTTTCTGTAAACACTTTAAGAATTTTCGGATACTTTTGTATGCCAAAATGCGCCTTGTACCTCTCGTACAGGCGCTCTCGCATCCGCTTTGCCCCTAATTAAGTCTTCGTTGTCCTCCAAATATGCTTCTCTTCTTCCCATACCACAAGCCATAGAAACAATAGGCAATTCCTTTATAAATCCACAGTTCTTTGCCTCATGGTGCTGTAAAATTCGCATTCCCATATAATGGGTATATCCAAACTGTCAATGCTTATATTATACCCAAATTTAAAAATCGCACTATAGAAAGCATTCAATATTTTGAACTGCAAAATATACTTACGGAAATATCTAAAAGCGGTAGAAACTGTACAGCGAAAAAATATATCAAATTCTAGCTCCATTGTTTGAATACGCCGTAGCGGACGGAATCATTCTCCGTAGTCCAATGGCAAAGGTAAAACTTTCTCGCTACGAGCAAGTACACGGCGTTCCGAGCTTGCCTCTGTTGAAATTGACGGCGACTGGATTAACCTTATTACCGCCAAGCAACGCAAAGGCATGAATGAGAAACGGCGCAGTATTCCCATCTCTCCTATGCTCAAACAAATCCTTCCGCTTATTGATATTGATAAAATTAAAAGCGCTTCCGTTGGGGTACTTACTAAGAGGTTTAAATATCTTTGTCCTAATCACCATTTGCACGATTTACGACATACTTTTATCACCCGCGCGCAGGAATGCGGTATTCGTAGAGAAATCGTCAGTCTTTGGGCTGGACATAAAGCAGATAACTCTATTACCACCAATGTTTATACGCATTTCCAAGAACATTCCGAATTGCAAATGCTTGAAATGCAAAAATATAATTACGATTATAATTAAAAATTTCTTTATCTAAAAAATCGTCCTCAATACATTGAGAACGATTTTATTTCTATCATTTAAGCCAAGCTTTCCTTATAAAAATTTGCTTTATTAGTCTTTCTTTTGCTTTTTTAAAGCGGCCGCGATAACCTCATCCACATTATCCTTATTGATTACTTTGGGATATTTTCTATCTATCTCAGCCAATGTCGCTTTAGCATTCTCTTCATTTTCGCTTAACCCCATAAATAATTCTTTTAAATTATCGCAGGAAAGAATTTTATCTAATGTTTCTTTAGCGTAATCTGAAATACGCAACCAATCGCCGTATAAATTTATCACAGCTTTGTCTATAGTTTCATATGTTAAAGGACTTCCAGCAACTTCCTGCTCGTAAATAATTCCTGCAATATCCGATAAGTCTTTTTTGTATTGGCGCCCAGAAACAAGTTTCATCGCTACTAAATATTCCGCACGAATTGTTCGCACAGCAAGTTTTCCACAAAACACCTTATATGGTACTGAATATTGAACTATTTTAGGACTATACGAACTTGTTTGCTTAAAATCATCATTTAGCCAATCGGTCGGTAAATTAAACTTAGTTGCTACAGCCTTAATAGAATCCTTAAAGGTAGAATACGCTATGTAGTCAGCGTCAATATCATACGACGCTAATCGAAAATTGTAATTGATTATAATAGAAGCTCCACCCACAAGAATTATTTCCGCATACTGTCCATGACTTCTCTTTTTAAAATCCTTGGCAAGTTCTATTAAATATTTATCTAAATTTTCTCTTGAAAAAGGCACGTTAATAGACATTTCTTACCTCTCTTTCTACAATATTAAAACGCAAAAATTCTGGAATTGCTTCTTTGACACATTGCTTTCTTACGTCTAACGACGGGTGTAATTTAGCTGCCATTAGTACATCACGAGGATATAAGATATCTTTTAACGATTGACTTCTTATATCATTATACTTTGTACATAAAGGAATTTCATTTATTCTACTCAAATAATCTATCATTCCAAGAATATAAAAAGCCTCAGCATACCACTTCTTATTCCAGTATTTTCTGATAGGATCACTCTTTAACGTTGTAACAATGAAATTGATTTCATTATCTGATTTTACGAGATGGCATATATTGCTTTTAAAGATTTCAAAATCCAATCGCGGCTCAAGGGCATCTTGAATAAGTGTTTCCATACTTACATTCAATACTTGAGAAAGCTTATATACTACTTCCGCGGAACATTTTGCAATACTCGTCTTTCCCCGGACAATTTCTGAAAGTGTAGTATACGGAATGCCACTTGATTTGGAACATTGATATATTGACATATTTTTTTCTTTAAGCATTCTTTCAACCATATTATCTGCCTCCTTGTATTATATATTATAACGCTTTACCGTTATATTTGTCAAGGATTATATCTCTATTCTATGTAATTTTTAGTCTTTCTTTGCACATTTTTTAAGCGAGCAAACTTTGTTTTTATAATAATATCAATAACCAAACATATGCGGTTTTAATTCTGAATATTATTTTAGTCGGCGATTCGTTGCCGCAACCAACCTACCTCCTAGTAAATATCGAAAAGAATTTTCTATCCATACCAAAAATTTTTCCTCATAAAAATTCCCCCTTCGACTTTTGATTATAAAAGTTTTACTCATAGAAGTCAATATAAAAAATAAAATCTTTTGTTGTAAAATAAAGGAAATACAGCAAACAAAACCCACACTGATTTATCTAATGAATATTTGATTTCGCAAGGACATAAAATCATTTATTAAAAATAAAATTCTTCGTCAAAACTTCGTCAATTTTTTCGAGTTCTGATGAAGAATCACCTTGTTTTTATACAAAAATACAAAAAATACGGCATTTATGCATTGTTTCCTTGCATAAATTCCGTATTTTTTTGTATAAAGGCTACGAAAAAGATATTTTTTGCGTTTTGCAATAAGGATTCGAACCCTAGTAAAATATAATGCTTTTCGACCATCGGGAGAAAAGCTACATCGCATTTCTTCACTATTCACTATTACTTATTACTTATTACTTGCCAAAAAACGACAACCTTCTGTCGAAGATTGTCGTATTTTGGTCGAGGCGACGGGATTCGAATCTAATCCATAAGCTATTCAATCCCTTTATATAAAAGGCTTTTTGAATATACCGCCCCGATATTGCCCCACAATATATTATAAAAATAAATCACCGAAATTAAATCTGTTCATCTTGATTTTTATATAAGGATTTGGCTTGTCCAAGTCCTTTTCAACTATTCATATTCCACAATCGTCCGCAAAGATGACTATCATACGTTTATCACTCGCACAAAAGAAGGCGGCGTAAATCCTGAAGTTGTAATGCTTTGGGCAGGTCAC
>SVHK01000019.1 GCA_015055865.1 Clostridiales bacterium
TTCGGGGGTATACATCGACCCCCACGAAATCTGCAACGTTTTAGGTTTAGACGGCGTAAAATATATGCTTGAAGATTCGAAACGTACGCCGTTAAAAACGATGCTTACCACCCCTTCCTGCGTACCTGCCGTACCCGGTTTTGAAGACACGGGCTCAAAAATCGATCCCGAAGACGTTGCCGAAACGATGACTTGGGACGAATGCGTAGGCTTGGGCGAAATGATGAATTTCCCTGGTATTTTATACTCCAATCCCCACACGCACGGAATCGTCGGCGAAACGCTTAAAGCCGGCAAAATCGCTACGGGGCATTATTCCTTACCCGAAAACGACCAAGGCTTAAACGGGTATATCGCGTCAGGCGTTAGATGTTGCCACGAATCAACGCGAGCGGAAGACGCACTTGCGAAAATGCGAATGGGTATGTACGCCCTGCTCCGGGAAGGGTCGGCTTGGCACGATTTAAAAGAAGTCGCGCACGCTATTACCGACCGTACCGTAGATAGTCGTTTCGCCTGTCTTATTTCCGACGATACCCACCCCCATACCTTGCAAGGTTACGGGCATTTAGACTATATCGTAAAACGCGCGATTGAAGAAGGTATCGACCCCGTAACCGCTATTCAAATGGTTACCATCAATCCCGCGCAATGTTTCCAACTCGACCACGAACTCGGCTCTATCGCGCCGTCAAAATGCGCGGACATGGTGCTTATCGACGACTTAAATACCTGCCACGTTACGAGCGTATTCATCGACGGGGAACTCGTTGCAAAAGACGGCAAACTCGTCAAGGAGTTCGCGCCTTACGTCTACCCCGAAAAAGCAACCAAATCGGTACGGTTAAACCCCGTAACGACAAAAGATTTCGCGATTAAAACAACCGAACCGAACGGCAAAACTTTAAAGGTACGCGTAGCGGAAATTATTCCGGCGAGAGTGGGTACGTTCGAACGAATCGAAGAGATGCAAGTCGTCGACGGCGAACTTAAAGCCGACCCGACGAAAGATATTTTAAAAGTTGCGGTATTCGAACGCCATCACCGTACGGGTACGGTCGGTTACGGATTCGTAAAAGGATTCTCTATTCAATGCGGAGCGCTCGCGCAAACGGTTGCGCACGACGCGCACAACCTACTCGTCATCGGCACGAACGACGAAGATATGGCTCTCGCCGCAAACGCGTTAATCGAATGCGGAGGGGGTATGGTCGCCGTTCAAAACGGTAAGATTTTAGGCAAAGTCGCTTTGCCGATCGCGGGACTTATGAGCGATAAACCGCTTGAAGTGATGAGCGCAGAAATTGAAAAAGTCGAAAAGGCTTGGGTGGATATGGGTTGCGCCATTCCCTCGCCGTTTATGACGATGGCGTTAATTCCTTTGGCTTGCCTGCCCGAACTTCGCATTACCAACCGCGGTCTGGTTGATTGTAGAACGTTCAACTTCGTTGACCTTATCGTAAAAGAATAATTAAAAGGAGAAAACTTATGAAACTTAAAAAATTATTGTTATCCACTTTATCTCTCTGCTTATGCTTTAGCGCAACTTTCGTAACCGCTTGCGACGACTTCAGTTTCAACTCAATCGTTGAAAAAGTACAATCGATTTTCGTTGCCGAACCGGAAACCGAAGAAGAGGACGATGAAACCAATCCCACGCCTCCTCCCGCTATGAATCCGTCGACCAACGTACAAGAATTGCTCGAAGGTCAATCCGGCACGGTTACTATCACCGCCGACACGCGCGGATTCGTAATAGAAACCGTCAATTACGGGGAATTAACTGCAATTGGCGAACTCGGTTTAGCCGAAGCGATTGTTGACGGTGGAGAAGGAAAAAGCATCGTAACCGTAACGGGTGGTGGCGCAGGCGCAATCGCACCGATTACCAGAGCAAAACTTACCTTTAAAAATCTCATATTCAAGAATCAAACAGACGAATATAGCCGTGATTATTATTTCCCCGAATATCTTGAATTCGGCGGCGAAATCATTTTCGAAAACTGCGAATTTGATTGCCACGTATTCCTTTGTAAAAGCGCAAACGTTGAGTTCAAAAACTGCTTGTTCAATTCCGCAAATTCACTCCGTTACGGTGCTTGGGTGTGCGACGGTAGCGCAAAATTCATCAACTGCGAATTTACCGGTTACCGCGGATTAAAAATTCACGAAGACAGTCACGGACACGGCAATCACGTTACAAACGTTCTAATCGACGGCTGTACTTTCTCGAATTTACATAGCAAACCCGGTATCGCCATCGGCGATATTCACGTTAAGCCCTCCGAAACGATTATCACCGTTAAAAACTCGCAATTTAACGGTTGTCAACCAATCGCAAGCGATGCAAAAGAAGGCTATAACGGTTTATATGAAAAGGATTACGCCACGGTGGCTCAAGACGGATTCGTCTTTAATTGGCGTGACCTTGGAAACTCCGTTGACGGTCAACCCGTTTAAAACCAACGCCAGTACGTCTATTAAGTCCTCCCTTTAATAAAAGTTACACATAAAAACACGCTACGTTTCACTTTCGCGAATCATAGCGTGTTTTTCTTTTACAACTTCTTCAAGGTAGCCATTACGTAATCGCCGAACTCGTCGCACGTCGCGCCCGTATCTCTACCCGTAATAACGAATTTCTTTTCTTCGAACGAGCAAATATCAAGCGCACGTTCCAATTTATCCGCCCTATCCTGCAATCCGATATGCGAGAGCAACATAACGCAAGCTCTCAGCATCGAACACGGGTCGGCGTATTGCGCCCTACCCTCCGTTACCATTCTCGGCGCAGAGCCGTGAATCGCTTCAAACATTGCGTATTTTTTACCGATATTCGCGCATCCCGCCGTACCGACTCCGCCTTGGAATTCCGCCGCCTCGTCGGAGATAATATCGCCGTAAAGATTGGGCAACAACAACACTTTAAAATCCCGACGGCGTTTCTTATCAACAAGCTTTGCCGTCATAATATCCGCATACCATTCGTCCGTTAAAATTTCGGGATATTGGTCGGCAACCTTATGACAATCTTCCAAGAAATTCCCATCCGTCGTTTTTATTACGTTCGCTTTTGTAACGAGCGATACCCGTTCCAATTTATTCTTTCTTGCATAATCGTAAGCCAATCTTGCAATTCTATCCGAGCCTTGCTTAGTCGTAATCGTAAAATCCACGGCAAGGTCGGGGGTAACGTTAAAGCCAGACGAGCCGACTGCGTACCCCCCTTCGGTGTTTTCCCTAAAAATCGTCCAATTTATCCCTTCTTCGGGGACTTTGACGGGACGAATATTCGCAAACAAATCCAACGCTTTTCTCATCGCTACGTTCGCGGATTCAATATTCGGCATACCGCTACCTTTTTGGGGCGTCGTCGTCGGACCTTTCAAAATAATATGACAAGATTTCAACGATTGCATTACGTCGTCGGGAATCGCTTTCCCTTTGGCGATTCTGTTTTCAATCGTCAAGCCTTCGATATCGATAAACTCCACTTTTCCTTGTTCGACTTTATCCGCCAAAACGAACTCTAGCACCCTACGCGCCTGCGCCGTAATCGTAGGACCGATACCGTCGCCACCGCAAACGCCGATTTTAACGACGTCCAATTTTCCGTAATCGACGAAATCGCCTTGTTCTTTCATATTCTCAACCCTGTCGAGTTGTTCTTCCAAAATTTTACGGAACTTTTGACAAGCAAGCTCCAACTCTTTTTCGTTAGCCATTTTATTTCTCTCCATAAAATTACGCGTTATTTTTCGTATAATTCAACAATCCGCCGACAAGCAAAATATCCCGTTGTCGCTTCGTGAAATTCAACTTCAATTCCGCAGTCTGACCCGTAGTCGTATTCCCGAGCGTTACCTTCTCTTTCGTTCGCACGGCGTTAGCAAAATCGACGATTTCTATCCCGTCGCCTTCCGCAAATTTATCGTAGTCGGTTTCGTTTACAAACGTCATCGGTACGATACCGAAATTAATCAAATTCGCGATATGAATCCGCGCAAAACTTTTTGCAACGACTGCTTTGACGCCCAAGTACGACGGTACGAGCGCGGCGTGCTCTCGCGACGAGCCTTGCCCGTAATTTACCCCACCTATAATTACGCTATCGCCAAGCCGTTTTGCCCGTTCGGGGAACTCCTTGTCGCAAACGGTAAAGCAAAACTCGGAAAGCTTCGGCACGTTCGAACGGTAGGGCAAGACCTTCGTACCCGCAGGCATAATATGGTCGGTCGTAATATCGTCCCCAACCTTTAACGCTATCGTCGTTTTTAAATCCCTATCAATCGGTTTTCCAACGGGAATAGGCTTTATATTCGGACCGCGTTGAACGCATACCTGTTTCGCTTCTTTCCCGTCTTGAGCAGGCATCTCAATCATATTATCGTTAATTAAATACTGCTCGGGCAACTCAAGTTTTGGCGCAACGCCAAGCTTGGTCGGGTTGGTAAATACGCCCGTAAGCGCGCTTGCCGCCGCCGTTTCAGGCGACACCAAATACACGTTTGCGTCCGCCGTACCACTGCGCGCCAAGAAATTGCGGTTGAACGTTCTCAAACTCACGCCCGCAGATTGAGGCGAAAATCCCATACCGATACAAGGTCCGCACGCGCATTCCAAAATTCTCGCGCCTGCCGAAATCAAATCCGCCAACGCTCCGCACTCTGCAAGCATCGTATAGACTTGTTTTGAACCGGGCGATACGGACAAACTTACGTCTGGATGTATCGTCTTGCCTTTCAAAATTTCCGCCACAGCCAATAAATCTTGCATCGAAGAATTGGTACAAGACCCGATGCAAACTTGATTAATTGCAAGCCCCGAAAGTTCGGACACCGTTTTGACGTTATCCGGACTATGCGGACAAGCCGCCAAAGGCACAAGCGTTGTCAAATCCAACGTATATTCGGCGTCGTATTTTGCATCCGAATCGGCAGAAAGTTCGATAAAATCTTCCGCTCTATCTTGCGCTTTCAAGAATTTTAAAGTCACTTCGTCGGAAGGAAAAATCGAAGTCGTCGCCCCCAATTCAGCGCCCATATTCGTAATCGTAGCACGTTGAGGAACGGAAAGAGATTTAACCCCTTCTCCGCCGTATTCGATAATCGCGCCCACGCCACCCTTGACAGTCAATTTTTTCAAAACCGCTAAAATGACGTCTTTCGCGCCGACGAAATCGGGCAATTTCCCCGTTAAATTGATGCGTATCATTTTAGGCATAGTCAAGTAATACGCGCCACCGCCCATCGCAACGGCAACGTCTAACCCGCCTGCGCCCATCGCCAACATACCGATACCGCCTGCCGTCGGCGTATGACTATCCGACCCGACTAACGTTTTACCGGGACGAGAAAAACGTTCCAAATGCACCTGATGGCAAATCCCGTTACCAGGTCGAGAAAAGCGAATCCCGTGCTTTTTCGCAACCGTTTGAATATATCTATGATCGTCGGCGTTTTCAAACCCCGCCTGCAAGGTGTTATGGTCGATATACGCAACGGAAAGCTCGGTTTTTACCCGTTCAATCCCCATCGCTTCGAACTGCAAATACGCCATCGTACCCGTCGCGTCCTGCGTCAAAGTCTGGTCGATTTTCAACGCAATTTCGCTACCGGGCGTCAAATCCCCGACAACCAGATGGTCTTTTATAATTTTTTGAGCTATCGTATAACCCATTTTCGTGCTCTCCTTAAAACCCTCCGCAACGCTCGTCTTGTTTCAATTCTAAAACGAGCGACTCTATTTCGCTAACACTCAAATCGGTCGTTCTACCGTCCGCGTAAATAGCGTCTATTCTATTTTTCATTTCTTGCACCAACCAATCTTGCTTGGTAAATTCTTTCATTGGTTTATAACGTGCGTTCAACCAATAACAAATTCCAGCCAAACCGGAAGTATTCGAAATGGAAACGGACGCTGGCCTATTTAAAAGTTTGCCCGTATCGAAAATATTATAAATTTCGACGTCTTTCATCATTCCGTCCGCGTGCACACCGGCGCGGGTAACGTTAAACGAGCTTCCTACGAACGGCGTCATCGGCGGTATTTCATACCCGATTTCTTTTTTATAATACTCCGCAATCTCCGTAATCACGGTCGGGTCCATACCGTCCAAGCTACCGCGTATAGACGCGTATTGCATTACCATACCTTCAAGCGGTACGTTACCCGTTCTCTCGCCAATTCCGAGCAAAGAACAGTTGACCGCCGACGCGCCGTAAAGCCAAGCGGTAACGGCGTTCGCTACGCCCATATAGAAATCGTTATGCCCGTGCCATTCAAGCATTTCGCTCGTAACGTCGGAATAATGATGCAACCCGTAAATAATCCCGGGAACGCTTCTGGGGGGCGACGCGCCGGGGAACGGTACGCCGTAACCCATCGTATCGCACATTCTTATTTTAACGGGAATTTTCGCCTTTTGCGACAACTCCGTAAGTTCGTTTACGAACGGAACGACGAACCCGTAAAAATCCGCGCGCGTAATATCTTCCAAATGACATCTGGGACTAATCCCCGCGTCAAACGCGTCTTTTACTACGCCCAAATAATGATCGAACGCCTGTTTACGGCTCATTTTCAATTTTTTGAAAATATGATAATCGGAACAACTAACGAGTATCCCCGTTTCTTTAATCCCAATATCGTGCACGAGTGCAAAGTCCTCTTTTTTGGCGCGAATCCAAGTGGTAATTTCAGGGAATTTATACCCAAGCGCCATACATTCTTCTATCGCCTGCCTGTCCTTTTGCGTATAGACGAAAAATTCGCTTTGACGGATTAACCCGTTTTTGCCACCCAAGCGCGCGAGCATTTTGTATAAATCTACGATTTGCTTAACCGTATAAGGCGCGCGCGATTGTTGTCCGTCGCGAAACGTCGTATCCGTCATCCAAATATCTTCAGGCATATCGAGCGGTACTCGACGATGGTTAAACGACAATTTCGGAACTTCGTCATACGGATAAATTTCCCGATATAAATTAGGCTCGCCTACGTCTTGCAAACTATATTTATATTCTTCTTGCTCTAATAAATTACTGTGTTTATTCCTTTCTATCATAGCTCTCCCACTTTACCGTATTTTCGATTAAAGATATTCGTTTAATCGATTTAATCGATTTTGTTTATAAGTATGATTATACATAAATTAGCAAGATTTGTCAAGGTTTTTTTCAAACTTTTTCTTGCTTTCGTCAAAGAAAAAAGAAAAACCGCTAAAAACGAGCATTTTCGACGGTTTCTCTTAATTTTTTCGGTATATTTTATTTTATGATAAAAGCGTAAAATTTATGGGCAGGAGAAAACTATGAGCTTTTTTCAAAAGGAAATCTACGTAAAACGCAAAAGAAAAGACGAGTACGTCTATGAAAAACGTGGAGTGTGTTTGGGCGTATATCTTTCCAAAAAAACGGGCGAAGTCAAATATTTATTTTGCGCGGTGGACGACGATAAATCGCTCGTCGTACCCGTCGGGGCGATTGAAGAATTTCTCGCTAATGGTATTTATTTAAAAAACTTACGCACCGCCCTACCCAATCAATGCGTAAGGCTTACGCCCTTTTTGCCCGTCTATTCAGTATTCGGCAAATACATGGGTAGGCTAAACGGATTTGAAACGGAAAATCTAACGATAACAAAACTTATCGTAGGCGAAGAAAAATACCCTTCTCTTTCCATATACGCCGTTTCCGACGCCTTGCTTTTAAACGTGCCCAATTACCCGATTGGGGAATGGTCGCAAGAAGAAGAAAGCAACGTTTCCAAAAAACTATTAAAAAGTAAAATCCGCGACGGCGCGCTGATTCGCTTTACTTTATCGCTTCCGCCCTTTAAAAACTATAACGACGCTTAAATCAACTATACTGCATATTTCGCGCTCAATTTCAAGAGCCTAGAAAAACAATCGTTTAAAGAACGCGTTTCCGTGGGCGAAAGCGCGTTTTTTAAAGCAAAAAAAGTCACTGTTTTAGAAATTCTATTCACTTCCAATCTATCTGCAGGCGTGAGTGACAACGCTTTTAATTTTGCGAGCGTCTTTCGCGTATAGTCTAATTTTAAATCCATATCCTTGAGCAATACTACGCCTTGCTCTTTATTTTCGCTATCCGACTTCAACGCGCCCGTCAATCGTTCCCGAACGAAAGAATTGTCTTTATCGGGCAAAGTAAATTGAAACTCTTTTTTTACCGTTTCCCATTTCTTTTCACGCTTTTCTTTTCTTTTTTTTAAGCAAAGAAATAAGACTACCCCAGACAAAATTAGGCAATAGACTAATAAAAAACAACTTATCCACGCCAACTGATTATAAGAAAAATCAAATCGCAAAGAACTCATTTAAAACTCCTAAACGTTATTCCTTGCGATTATTGACCTTTTATTTTATTTTTATACTTGTATTAAAGCTCCACTTCGAAACCGCGATATAAATTCACGATGGAGCATTTTATAGTAGACGGAGCGATTTTCAAAATACGCGCCGTCGCCTTTTTATATAAATCCAACTGCGGAGCGTAGTCTTTTTTCAACGTTTCCGCGTCTTTAATCGAATATTTATAATCGATAATTCGAACGTTATTATCTTCTCCCACAGCCAGCAAATCGATTGCGCCTTGAAAGAGCAACTCTTCTTCATCAATCTCTCCGCCGTCGAGCTTTGCTTTCTCGTAAAAGGCAGGAATTTCTTTTAAAGGTAACGCGACCAAAAATTGCCGTTCTTTATAAATAATTGCGTTTTTCAAATCGCTAAAAACGGGATTCGATAAAATTTCCGTCAACTTTTCCGCCGACAATAAGTCGAGCTGTTCTTTCGGCAACACTCCTTGTTCCAACCATTTTCCTAACGTTTCGTTTACGACTTTTTCAAGCAATACTCTCGCCCCTGCCCCCGTCGGAATTAAATTAAAATCGAATTTTTCTAAAAACGCGTGATAGGCAATACCCGATTCTTTACCCGTCCGACCGCTCGCAGACTCGTCTTTTTCAAAGAGCTTATAAACGGGAACGTACTCCTTATTATCGTTTTCCAACTCATTCATAATCGACGTAGCCGAACTCTTAACGGGCAAATTCTCCGCACCCGCGTAAGGATAGCGATAGTTATAAGCGTCGATAATTTTTCCGACCAACTCTTCGTCGGGTTTACCGCCCTCAACTTGGCGTTCTTGCCGTTCGATTTCTTCTTCCACGCCGTAGCGCGTATATTTTTCCCAAGCGGTAAAATCCGTCAATTCCGCAAAGGAATTAGCGTAAGCGAAATTCCCCGAAAGCGGTTTTTCCTTAAACAGCACGTGTAATCCGTACTTTGCGCGCGTCAACGCAACGTAATACAAATTCAACTCGTCGCCGACTTGCGCTCGACGTTTTTTCATATCGAAATATTCACGGAACAAATTACTACGGCGCACCATACGTTCTTCATCGTAAGATTTTGTCACCAAACCGTATTCTTCGTCCATAACGACTTCGTCGTTGTCGCCCGTATGAAATTTAACGGTTGCGTCCACGATAACGATGGGGAACTCCAACCCTTTCGAAGCGTGCATCGTCATAATTTGCACGGAATTTTCACCACCGCCTTCGCTATATCCGATTTTATAATCCAAATTCTTTAATTTCGTCAAGAACTCGTGTAATGCCAACGGCTCGGGTTGAACGCTTTCTACAATAAAGCGACGAATCCTATTCAAACACGCCATACCGTTTTCTTTTTTAAGCAACTCCGTTTCCATTTGCGTCGCAAACAAAAGCTCGCTTAATACTTCGCCCACGGACGCAACAGACGCAAGACAACGAAGTTCGTCGTATAAAGCGTAAAATTTTTGCAACTTCCAAGCCAACTGATTTTTTTGCTCGCTTGCGTATTTCAAACAAGCGTCGCGAAAGTATTTTTCTTTCTTATACGCAATACGAATAGTCGCCAACTCGTTAACCGAAAGCGAACCCATCGCGGACAACAACGCCGAAATTAACGGCTCGTCCTGTTTTGCGTTATCAAGAAGTTTTAAAATATCAATCAACGCTTTCACTTCGGCGTATTCACAAATATTGATAGGCGCGGAACTTGACACGGGTATCCCTGCCTTAGAAAGCTCTAACGCAACTTCCTTTATTTCACCGCTCTTTTTCCTTGATAATACGACGATATCGGAATAGTCAATGGTACGTTCTTCGCCTTTTTCAACGTCGTAAAACTTTCGTCCTATTTCTTCGTCAATAATCTGTTTTATCGCCTGCGCCGTTTTAATCGTTTCTTTCCTCGTCCGTTTCGACGCTTCTTTAACCGAATAAACGAACAAGTCTGGCGCTTCTTCGTCCTTTGATTTCTTTTCCGCTTTTTCTTCAGGGGAAGAAAGCACGTGCGCGACAACTCTACCGCTGTTCAACGGATACCTGCCCCCCCTCTCCATAATAGAACCGAGCGCGTAATCGACGTCGGAGCAGTCTTTCGTCATAACCGAACAAAACAACTCGTTTACCGCGTCCAACACCGAGTCGGAAGAACGGAAATTTTTGGTAAGCTTTAAAGACGAGCCACCCATAGTCGAGTATTCGGCTTGCTTTTGCCCGAAATATTTAGATTTACTGCCCCTAAACGAATAAATAGCCTGCTTCACGTCGCCGACTAAAAACACGTTCTCTCCCCCGATTAAAGAAAGTATCTTTTCCTGTACGGGATTGACGTCTTGGTACTCGTCAACGAACACGTAAGAATAGCGTTCGCGCATTTCTTGTAAAATCCGCTCGTTAGAAAGCAATTGCAAGCAGATATGTTCCAAATCGTTGTAATCAAGAATATTTCTCTCTTTTTTAAGAGTGGAATATTCTTCATCAAACTTCAAAACGTATTTTCCAAGTGCCGACGCAATTTTTTGCGCGTTAAAAAAGGCGTTCAATTCTTCTTCGCGAGTAGAAAATTTCGCTAAATATTTTAATATTTCGTCAATACGCTTATCTCGTATACGGATAAGCTCGGAAACCTTATCAACGTACTCTTGCTCTCTTTTCGCCGTCTTTTCTTTGACGGAAAACTTTTCTTTACGGATTAAAGACGCCGAAAATAAATCGGGAGCGTCGATAATGCGTTGCAATAATTCGTGCATTTCTTTTGCTAACGTTTCGGATTTTTCCCCGTCGTGCGCCTTGAAATAATACGCTAACTCTTCAATAATCCCTTGATAATATCGACATTTTTTCTTTACGTCCGCCAATATTTCCGTTTGCACGCGTTCGAACTCTTCAAGCCCGTAATTACCGGAATTTAGCAATTCTTCCTTATAATTCGCACTATCTCGCAGTTTTAAATAAAGCCCCAAAATAATTTTCTTTAAATTATTATCGCTCTTTTTTCGCCAATATACGGATAAAAGTTTAAAAAATTCCCCTGTTTTTTCCTCAGCGTAAGCCTCTTCGAATACTTTATCCAAAGCGCGATTTTTGAGCGCTACGCTATCCGCGTCGTCGCCTGCGACGATTCTAAAATCCCCCGACACGTCCGCGTCGAAGAAATGCGCGCGTATTAGGGAAGAACAAAAAGAATGAATGGTTGAAACACTCGCAGTCGGGACGCCTGCAAGTTGTTCTTTTAACCGACTTCGCTCTTTCTCCGTCGTTTCGGAAGAATTAATGCGTTCGATTAATTTATTTTTCAGTTTTTCTTTCATTTGCACCGCAGCTTTTTTCGTAAACGTAACTGCAAGCACGTCCGAAACGTCTAAGCCGTCTAAAATCAACCGTATCATTTTTTCAATCATTACGGTGGTTTTACCGCTTCCTGCCGATGCAGCAACGATTACCCGCCCCTTAGCGTCGATAGCCTTTTGTTGTTCGGGAGTAAACGCCATTATATTTTCTCCTTTTCTCTTTTCGCAATTTCCGCAATCGTCGAAGGTTTTACCGCTTTTTCCAAACGCGGTTTCTTCTCAAAATCCCAACCACACGCTCCGCCGTACCGACAAATCCTACAAACGTCCGAATAGGGCGTAGGTTGAACGAACCCGTCTTTAAGCTCTTTTCTTGCTTGCATAGCAACGAGCGGAGCATAGTCGATAAAATTCTCGAATTGTTCTCCGTTCATAACCTTTTCCAAGCGCGCGTTATCGCTTAACGACGCTTCGAAAAACGGACTCTTTTCCTTTTCTTGAATTTCTCTATCGCCGGCCTTTAAAGCTTCTTTATCGCCGTTAATGTACCCCAATAACCGATACCTGCCCGCGCTCTCCGACTCTTTTTTGTACTCAACCGACGCAGGGAAATAGAATACGCCGGCTGGAATTTTGTCCCCTTTTATTGCGGACATATATAATTGAATTTGAATTTTTCTACCCGTATAATAATCAGTAGGGTCAGCTTTAACCGCACCCGTTTTATAATCGATAATCCGCACGAATTTATCGGTGGAATCCAATCTATCTATTTTCCCGTTAAACTCGTCGGTTTCTATCTTCGTTTCCACACCGTCCACTTTAAAATCCGAACCGACGATTTGTCTATAAACGGCGACGGCGACTTCTTCTCCTTCCTTTAATAAGCTCTTGGAAAAATATTTCCCCGATACCGTTTCTCCTTGCGCGGAGTATAAAGGCGTAGTTAGCAACTCTTCGCCCGTCTTTCTCGCAAACTCTCTCGCGTCGTTTTCGTTTGCAATATTATCTATTTCTTTCGCCATTTTTTCAAGGATGGTATGCAAAAAATTCCCCGTATCGACGGCTAATACTAAACTTTCTTCTCTCTCTTTTGCCCTCAACCCGTTCGAAACGAAATTTTTAAACGGACAGGCAAAATAAGTTTCAAGCATCGTGGGCGACACTTTTCCGTCCCTAAAAAAGAGTTCTTCCCCGTTTTCAACGGATACCTGCCCCCCACCAACGCAATCCAACGGGTTAATCACGCCAAGGTCAACTAAGGCTTTTGATAAAGAAATCGCTCTCTTTCTCGTGTCGTCTATCTTACCCGTATATAAGCGTTGTTCAACGTACCTTCTTTTTACCGCCGGCAATTTGGCGCTACAACAATAAATAAAGTCATCATCGTTAAGCGTGCGTTCAACCGTCAACTCCCCGTTTTTCGTCTTATAAAGCGCCTTTACGTATCCGATAACGTCGCTCAAAACAGGCAACGAACCGTCCGAGCCAAGCGGATAAGACAAAAATAGCTTGTCCGTAAACGTACAAAGATTCAACGCTACGCTTTCTCGAGTACGAATATTGACTTGCGCAACCGTTGGTTCGAGCAACGTTTTTATGTTTTCTATTTTTTCAAGTTCTTTATCGGAAATCAAAGCGGTGTCGTTCGTCGTACAAGGCACGGCGTCCGTCATACCCATTGCAAACAAAGTCTTTACCTTTTCAATCCGACTACAACAAATATCTCCGACGAATACCGCGTCCGTCTTTAACGGAATGAGCGACAACTCAGTTGCCCCCAACCCTTCCGACAAGAGCGATTGAAATTCGCCAACACTCATTTCTTCTTCCGCCGTTAACGTTTCCGCTTCCGCAAGTACTTTATCAAGCGCGGAAAAAATTTGCGAAAGATACCCTTGCAACGACGAGTCTTTTACCTTTGATTTTAATTCTTCTATCTTGTCTTTTAACTTAAAATCTTCCGCCAAACGTCTTATTGCATTGCAATACTCTCGACCCTGCCCCCGTCGTTTGATGTTTTTCGTTGCTTGTAAAAACCGTTCTCTGCCGTCGTTTACCGCCAATAAATCAAACGCATCGGTTTCTTTAATCGGTTTTAACGCTCCGCCCCTAAAATTCGCGTATTTAAGCAAATAATTCCTGTATTCATCGCTTTCCCCGAAAAACACGTTTTGCGCTAAAGCTTGCGCCGATGTAGACGAAAAACCGTCCCGTACCGTTTCCAAACAAGCGAGCAAAAATCCACATAACGGGTGACTTTTTAAAGATTTTTTCTCGTCGAAAAAGTAGGGGACTCCGTATTCGGAAAACGCCCGTTTAATCGGCAATGCATACGTAGCGACGTCGGGAATTAACACGGCAAAATCCCTATACCGACTGCCGTTGGCAACGAGTTTTTTTATCTGCAAAGCAACGTACTCAGATTCTTCGGATAAGTCTTTTGCTTCTCTTAAACGAATATTTTCCGTTACCGTCTTTTCTTTTAACTTTAAACTTCCTAAATCAAAAAGACCTTTTCTCAAAATCTCCGCTTCGCCGTCCAACGCTTGCCCTAATTCGCGAGCGTAAACTTCACCGTATTCTTCGCATACGGATTTAAATCGCATACTTGCGTGGTTGGTATAAATCGACTCTTTTCCCGCACAAAAAATGCCCACCACGTTTTTTGCGTTTTCAATTACCGCGCGAACGGACTGTAACGCTTGCGCCGTAAAAGAATTAAAACACAAAAAGAACACGTTCGCGTCTTGCAATTCTCCGCTCAAACGGATTTTTTGGGGTAATAACGCAAGATATTTGCTCTCGTCGAGATAACCGTTTTCCGATAAAAACGCCGTATATTCGCGATAAATAAGCGCTAAATCACATACTTTATCCTTTAAAATATCGTTTCCCAATAAAAGCGCGCTTTCCTGTAAGGCGTCGGGCGTAATTTCCGACGACGCAATTTGCGCAAGCGTTTCATACACGCACTTTGCGCTATTCTCAATCGCGCGCTCGGACGTAAAACAACGCAACGCGGAAGATTTTTGTAATTGGTACATAATCTTGCCAATCGCCATTACCGAGCCTTGCTTACTTAAAACCTTCTCGTCCGTACTTAAAAACCGCGCGAACGTCGTAACAGACGAAGAAAAAGTTCCACCCATACGGCGCGTCAACGCACGCTCGGCGACGAGCGTGAGTCTGTCTTCGCAAAATATAACGTTTCTTTGACCTTCTAATTCAAAGCGTTCGACGTAATCCGCCATCACTTCCATACATTCGGACAAAGTATAAGCGTTCAACGCGTAATTCATAGTTGGTACTCCTTTACAACTTCTCTTTCTATTATACCATACTTAATAGGAAAATTTCAGCTTTTTTTCACAAGTTTTTTCCGTAATCTTTGATTTTGTTTTTACAAATTTGAAAATATGTGGTATAATAGATACGTTAGGAATAATTCTTAGCAATTTTAAAGGTTTTAAGGAAAAAAGCTATGAACAAAAAGAAACTTTCCGCGATTCTTTCCATCGCGCTTGGCGGGATAATGCTTACGTCTTGCACAAATCCCGATTATAAGGTAAAATTCACCGAAAATTGGTATCTTGACACCACTTACGATATCCAAACTTCGGCGCAAGAAACGCTCGTTTACGACGTAAATTTCGAACCGTCTTCAAATGCCGATACTGAAAATCTTTCCGTTTTTTACGGAAAAGGCGTTTATACCACGACTTTAAAATCCGAATACTCCGAATCGCACGGCGGAAACATCTATCGCTATTCTACGCGTTTAGAAATCCCGGTAACGTTCGAATGTAAAGCGTCGGGAGAAATAAGCGAAAAGTTCACGGACGTTGTAACGTCGGAAGTCGTTTTCACAAGCGCAATGCAAGGCTTAAAGCCTATTTCTTCCACGAAAACGACGGAAAGCCATTCCCCCACGACGAATTCTTCCCCTACTAAACTTGAAAATTGTTATACGTATTATAATTATACGCTCGACGTAAATTATAACAACGATTTAACGGGTAGCGCGGTAACGACAAACCACTTACAAAACGACGAAAAGAAAACGTACTCCTTTGAGCAAGCTGACGATAAATACTCCACCGTTGATAACGAACAACTTCTTTTAGCAATTCGCGGTATTTCCAAACTCGAATCGCAAAAGTTCAACGTATTCAATAGTTCTTGGAAAAAATCATTGCTCGTAAATCTCACTGCTAGTTCTTCCGAAAGCGAAGAGTTTAAATTCAAACGAAACGGCGAAGATTTCACAGCGACGATTAAATATACCCCTATTGAAATTCAACTCGGCGTTAAGAATTCCGGTTCTATTCAAAAAGTATGGGTCGCTAATACGACTGAAATTAACAACAATTTATATAGAAATGTAATTTTGTATATGGAAATGCCTATTTACTATTCGTACGGTACGCTCCAATACAAATTAGTTCAAGCCGATTTCATTAATTAAAAAACAACGCTTCCCCTTGCTCGAAATTGAGCAAGGGGAGTTTTATTCTTACTAGAAAATAATTTTTATAAACGAATTAAAATTTAAATAGCCGATGAAAAAAATAACAGCTTGTCAAAACTGCAATAGACATAGGGATTTTTAGAAACAATTAAAATTTAAGTATATTGCAGTTTTCAAGCGGTCAAAAAATAAAACAAGAACTTGTAGGTAATGGGCGTATCCTATAGGGATTTTTAGAGCATTATAAAAGACTAACGAAATTTTTCGTTAGTCTTTTCATTTTTGCTTAGCAAAAACATACGACTTTGCTTGCAAAGTATAGTATGCTACACTTAACTGCGTTGTGCTGTAATAATATATGCTTTCTCTATCTCTTTTATTGTAATTTTTACAAAACTTAAATTTGCCAAAATATTGCAAATAGACGTAGGGTTATCGGGATAAATAATAATTTTATTATAGCCTGTATCAATAAAACCTTGCTGGTTTTTATCTATCGATAAAACAAATTTACCATTACGTTTTAATAAATTAAAAACGTTATTTAATGCCTTTACTTTTTCTTTAATATGCATGAACGTTAATGTGGAATAAATAACATCATATTTTTGATTTGTTTTATAATCAAGAAAATCTTCATTATGGAAAAAAGCATTGTTAAAATTTCCAAAATGTTTTCTCGCTATGTCTATCGTCTTTTTGGAAATATCTATCCCTACATACGTTTTGCATTGACTAATAATTTTTTTAGTAATTCTTCCAGTTCCACAACCTATTTCCAATACTTCTTTACTAGTATCTAAATTAAGCAAATTTATAAATTCTTTCCCGTCCCATTTGTCCATATAATCAGCTAATTCTTTACAATCTAAAACCGGGTCATTGCCATTTTCAATCAATAAATCGTAATGTTTAGAAACGTTATTCATTTTTTGCCTTTATGGTTCTACAAGAAGCAATCAACATTTTTCTTATAACGCCACAATCGTTAATAAGTTTTTTATATTGTTTTTCTTCTAAATAGCCCGTTTCAAATAGTAATTCTAACCAATATTCACTTTCAAAACACTCTTTTAATGCTATTTCTAATTTAGAAATAAAATCTGCCGTTCCTTGAGCGTATTGCGCTTCGTGGATATTTGCGCCGATGCTTGTTCCAGAACGCAAAAGTTGATTAGTCAAAACGCTTTCTTTATTGTTAACTTTAATTTCTCTTGTAATAAATACAATGTTTTTAGCGAATTCTTTCGCTCTTTCTCTTAAAATGCTTTCACTCATACAAATATTATATCACACATTAAATTTTAAGTAAAGTGATATTGTTTGCGTTGCAAACAGTTATATTTTTAGAACAAATCTAAAAGTTATATTTTGACCTATGGTCAAAGTTATATTATATTTGCCAGAACTCGCCATAGGCGAATAAAACTTTGCGTAGCAAAATATAACTGCGTTAGCAATCTAACTTGCCGTTAGGCAAATATAGTTGTGCCGTAGCGATAACCCTATCGCTACGGCACTAAAGACAAGCTGTATTTTTTAATGTTGTTTGGTTTATACGATGATTACTTAAGAATCTTCGTGATAACGCCGGAACCAACCGTTCTACCACCTTCACGGATAGCGAAACGAAGACCTTCTTCCAAAGCAACGGGCTTAATAAGAACGACCTTCATGTTGATGTTGTCGCCAGGCATAACCATTTCAACGCCTTCGGGAAGTTCGATAGCACCCGTAACGTCCGTCGTTCTGATGAAGAATTGAGGTCTGTAGTGGTTGAAGAATGCCGTGTGACGACCACCTTCATCTTTCGTCAAAACGTATACTTGAGCTTCGAATTCCGTACCGGTAGGAACCGAACCGGGTTTAGCAATAACTTGACCCTTTTGGATATCCGTTCTGTTGATACCACGAAGAAGCGCACCAACGTTGTCGCCTGCTTGAGCTTCGTCAAGGAGCTTGTGGAACATTTCAAGACCGGTAATCGTCGTCGTCATAGGCTTTTCAATCAAACCAACGATTTCAGCGGGTTCACCAACGTGAGCAACACCTCTTTCGATACGACCGGTAGCAACGGTACCACGACCAGAAATCGTGAATACGTCTTCTACGGGAAGAAGGAAAGGCTTAGAATCTTCACGTTGAGGGGTAGGAATGTAGCTATCAACTGCAGCCATAAGTTCAAGAATAGGAGCAACTGCAGGGTTAGCCATAACAACGTCTGCAGGATCGCCGTTCGTTGCAGCTTCGATTGCCTTCAACGCAGAACCACGGATAACGGGAAGGTCATCGCCAGGGAAATCGTAAGAAGACAACAAGTCTCTGATATCCATTTCTACGAGGTCGAGAAGTTCGGGATCGTCAACAAGGTCAACCTTGTTCATGAATACAACGATATAAGGAACGCCTACTTGACGAGCAAGAAGGATGTGTTCACGGGTTTGAGGCATAGGACCGTCGGTCGATGCAACAACGAGAATAGCGCCGTCCATTTGAGCAGCACCGGTAATCATGTTCTTAACGTAGTCAGCGTGACCCGGGCAGTCAACGTGCGCATAGTGACGGGAATCCGTTTGATATTCAACGTGCGCAGTGTTAATTGTGATACCACGTGCTCTTTCTTCGGGAGCTTTGTCGATTTGGTCGTACGCCATAGCTTGTGCGCCACCTCTTGCAGCCATTACCATCGTAATAGCAGCGGTCAACGTCGTCTTACCGTGGTCAACGTGGCCAATCGTACCAATGTTAACGTGGGGTTTGCTTCTGTCAAATTTAGCTTTTGCCATAATAAAATCCTCCGATTTTTCTTTTTATTTTTTCTTTGATTTTCTTTTTTTGTATAGCGTGTCCTAGACCGCTTACATACAACACTATTATAACTTAATTTTAGAAATTTATCAAATATTTTAACGGTCTTTTCTAAAATTTTTTTTTATTTTTCCGTATTTATCCCGCATTTTTACGGGATAAATACAGTTTTTAATAAATTAGTCTTTCTTACCGCGCTTTTCGATAATTTCTTTCGAAATGTTTTGAGGAACTTCCGAATAGTGATCGAATTGCATCGTGAATTGACCGCGACCTTGCGTTCTTGAACGAAGTTCAGTCGCGTAACCGAACATTTCAGAAAGGGGAATTTCCGCGTCGATAATCTTCGCGCCATTTCTATCGTCCGTACCAAGAATCGTACCACGACGGCCAGAAACGTTACCCATCAAATCGCCAAAGTAATCTTCAGGCGTAATGATTTGAACTTTCATAACCGGCTCGAGAAGAACGGGACGTCCTTTGCCTACGCCGTCCTTAAACGCAAGCGAACCTGCGATTTTGAACGCCATTTCGGACGAGTCGACTTCGTGGAAACTACCGTCGTAAACAACGACTTTAAAGTCAACGACTTCGTAGCCAGCCAAGAAACCGTTCTTTGCCGCTTCTTGAATACCCTTATCGATTGCAGGGATATATTCCTTAGGAATCGAACCACCGACCGTTGCGTCTTCGAACGCATAACCAGCGCCGGGTTCTTGAGGAATAAGGTGAATCTTACAATGACCGTATTGACCTTTACCACCCGATTGACGCTTGTACATACCTTCTGCGTCAACAGCGTTACGGAACGTTTCTCTGTAAGCAACTTGGGGAGCACCAACGTTCGCTTCAACTTTAAATTCTCTCAAAAGTCTGTCAACGATAATATCAAGGTGCAATTCGCCCATACCTGCGATAATCGTTTGACCCGTTTCTTGGTCGGTGTAAGTTTTGAACGTAGGGTCTTCTTCAGCAAGCTTAATAAGAGCCATCGTCATCTTTTCTTGACCTGCTTTCGTCTTGGGTTCAAGCGAAAGTTGAATAACGGGTTCAGGGAATACCATCTTTTCAAGGATGATGGGGTGCTTTTCATCGCAAAGCGTGTCACCCGTCGTGGTATACTTCAAACCAACGATTGCGCAAATGTCACCCGAGCAAATTTCGGGAATATCTTTTCTTTCGTTGGAGTGCATTTGAACCAAACGGCCTACACGTTCTTTCTTTTCTTTCGTCGAGTTGTAAACGTAAGAACCTGCGGGAAGCGTACCCGAATAAGCGCGGAAGTATGCAAGCGAACCAACGAACGGGTCGGTTGCAATTTTGAACGCCAAACCGGAGAAAGCTTCGTCGTCGGCAGTTCTTCTGATTTCTTCCTCTTCCGTATCGGGATTGATACCTTTAACGTTGTCAACGTCCAAGGGGCTGGGAAGGAAATTGATAACCGCGTCGAGAAGGAATTGTACGCCCTTATTCTTATAGGACGAACCGCAAAGCATAGGGATAGCTTCCATTCTCAAGCAACGGGTACGAAGACCTGCGATGATTTCTTCTTCGGAAAGGTCGCCTTCTTCGAAGAATTTTTCCATTAATTCGTCGCTTGCGGACGCAGCTTCTTCTACGAGCTTTGCTCTGTATTCTTCTACAAGGTCCTTCATATCTTCGGGAATAGGTTCTTTTCTGAAATCCTTACCCAAATCGTCATAATAAACTTCCGCTTCCATACGGATAAGGTCAACGATACCACGGAAGGTATCTTCCTTACCGATGGGAAGTTCGATAATAACGGGGTTCGCGCCAAGACGTTCGCGAATCATCTTTTCAACGCGGAAATAGTCCGCGCCGTTGATATCCATCTTGTTAACGTACGCGATACGGGGTACTTTATAGTTATCCGCTTGACGCCAAACCGTTTCGGATTGGGGTTCAACACCGCCCTTTGCGCAGAAAGTCGCAACGGCGCCGTCGAGTACGCGAAGCGAACGTTCAACTTCTACCGTGAAGTCAACGTGGCCCGGAGTATCGATGATGTTGAAACGATGTCCCTTCCAAATACAGGTCGTTGCAGCGGACGTGATGGTAATACCACGTTCTTGTTCTTGCGCCATCCAGTCCATAACCGCAGTACCTTCGTGCGTATCACCAATCTTATGGGTTTTACCCGTATAGAACAAGATACGTTCGGTAGTCGTGGTTTTACCAGCGTCGATGTGCGCCATAATACCAAAGTTTCTGGTATGAAGTAAATCGTATTCTCTAGCCATACTCTATTACCTCTTTTAGAATCTGAAATGAGCGAACGCTTTGTTTGCTTCCGCCATTCTATGCGTGTCTTCTTTCTTCTTTACAGAACCACCTGCGTTGTTATACGCGTCCATAAGTTCTGCAGCGAGCTTTTTCGCCATGTCTCTTTCGCTTCTCTTTCTCGTGTTGATAACAATCCAGCGAATAGCAAGCGTTTGACGTCTTTCCGGTCTGATTTCAATAGGAACTTGATAGTTTGCACCACCTACACGGCGAGCTTTAACTTCAACAACGGGCATAACGTTTTCCATTGCTTGCTTGAAGATTTCGATGGGGTCCATATTTAATTTTTCCCCCATAATTTTGAATGCATCGTAAACGATTGTTTGCGCGGTGCCTTTCTTTCCGTCAAGCATAATTTGATTGATAAGCTTGGAAACGACCTTGTTGTTATACATAGGATCGGGCAACACGTCTCTTTTAGGGACATTACCTCTTCTGGGCATATCTGTATCCTCCTTTAAATTTTTTTGATAAGGGCATAACCCTTCAGTACAGCTATCGCGCGCCTATATAAACTATAGCGTACGAATCTTCTGCGGTTCTACCGCATACTGCCTACTTTTATTCGGGGCTTTTTAGCTATATTCCGATTACAAGTAGGGTTTAACGCGTTTTGGTTTTAGTCTTAAAACGCAACCGACTTGCGAGTAAATCTCGCGCCTTAAGAAAAGCGATTACTTTTCTTCTTCGTAGCGAACGCTTGTCCTAAAATAAATAACTTTAAATTAATTATTTAGGGCGTTTAGCGCCGTACTTGGAACGGGATTGCTTACGCTTTGCAACGCCTGCGGTATCGAGAGCGCCACGAACGATGTGATAACGTACACCGGGTAAGTCCTTAACACGTCCGCCTCTGATAAGAACGGAGCTGTGTTCTTGAAGGTTGTGACCTTCGCCGGGAATGTAAACCGTACCTTCTTGCTTATTGGTAAGACGCACACGTGCAATCTTTCTCAAAGCAGAGTTAGGCTTCTTAGGAGAAGTCGTGGTTACGGACAAACATACGCCGCGCTTTTGAGGACAGTTATCCAAAATAGGGCTCTTGGATTTGTAAGTGAGCTGTTCTCTACCCTTCTTAATAAGTTGGTTAATAGTAGGCATTTGTTGACCTCCTTGTAAAAATTTTGGAATATTTCTTAAAAATTGCCCTTATGCAATTTAAAGAAAGCAAAGTTAACGCGTAACGCTTCTTATTTTCGGCTTTTAACCGCAAAAAAGGGCATAATACCCCCAAGACAGCATTACAGCAAGTATCATTTTAGCACTATTCGTTGCTTTTGTCAACTGTTTTAACGCAAAATTTTCAAAAAAGAAAAAACGCAACGAAGTTTACCCCGTCACGTCTTATTTTTAGTAATTACTCCGCATTTTTAGCTTGATTTTGTTCTTGAACCCGTAAGCTAAACAGTTTTTTCCAAGGCAACGCCGTAAGAAAACCGCAAAGCACCAATCCAAACCAAACCAAAATTAAGTTCCCCCAACCTATCACGCCTACCGCGTTCGCAAACACGCTACTTGAGAATGCCGCCGCCATATAGCTTAAGAAATCCAAAAATCCCGTAACGCTCGACACCATACCCGTATCTCGCAAAGACGGACAATATCTCGACCAAAGCATACTCGACGCGCCGTTTGAACCCATTACGGCAAGCAATAAGCACGCCAAATTCACGTACGGAATTTTTATAAAGAATACGGCGAGAAAAAAGGTGCAAGAAGCAGAGAACGAAAGCAAAATCGTTAAATCAATATTCCGCTTTAAGCGTTCGAATAAAAATACGACAATAAAAGGATTTAACGAAATAATAAAAGTCATCACGGTAAAAATCCGAGCCGAGTCTTGGGGTGTAAAGCCAAGGTATTGCGAAGAATACGTCGGTAACCAAAAAACAACCGCCGTCCTAACGATACCCGTTATAATAGCGATGAGCGAAAACTTAACAATTTGGCGTTTAAAAAGAATTTTAATATTCCCTTGTACTTTTTCTTTATTTTGATAGACGCCGTATTTTACAATACCTTTCTTTTCGTATAAAATAAACCCGCCAAAGCAGACGATAGACATAAAAATAAGCGACGCGCTACCCACGAAAAACGTTTCTTGCCAAACGAATATCGTCGCCATGATTCCCGCCAAAGGCGAACCGAAAAAGGAGGCGAACGTATACCCCAAACAACATCTCGTCGTATAAATAGGGTCGGTGTTTTCAGCCACGACCTTGGTAAGCGGTCCGTAAATCATCGCCAAAAATATCCCCGCCGACCCATAGGCTATTTTCGCAAGAACGGGCGTAGCCGTCAGCATAGGAAACAAAGCGTTGGCTATCCCCGCCAACAAAAGCCCCGTGCTAATCATATATTTCGCTTTAATTTTATCCCCGATTACGCCGTTACAAAGTTGTCCAATCGCGTAACATATAAAATAGATAGAAGAAATAGTCCCTATCTCTTCCGTTGAATACGAGCCGTCGGCAATCATTTGCGGAGAAACCGCGCTCAAAATATTGCGCACGACGTAAACGGCAAGATAGGCAACCGAGCAAAGCGACCCTATATACAACGCGTTTTTAGCGTTTTGACTTAATTTCATTTTAATCCTCCAATTAAGCAATTATCGTAACGAAAGCAACGAATTTTTATTCGTTGCTTTTTGACACGTTTTTATAATTCTTGAAGTTGCGCTACGCACTTCTCTTTCATATCTTGATATTTTCTAACCTTTTCTTGTTCGTCTTCTACGAGCTTTTTCGGCGCTTTGTTGACGAAGTTGGGGTTATTAAGTTTCCCTTGCGCTCTTGCGATTTCACTGTCTATCCGTTCGATTTCCGCGCTTAAGCGAGCCTTTTCTTTTTCAATATCGACAAGCTCTCCCAAAGGAACGTAAATTTGCGCGATTTCCGTAACGGAAGAAACCGTCTTCCCTTCCACTTCCGAACCGTTTTGCACAAACTTCAAATTGCTTGCGCCGGAAAGTTTCATAATACAATCCTTATTGAGTTGCAAAAGCCGTTTAGAGTCGGTAACGATATACAATTCGACTTTCTTGGACGGGGGGCAATCCGCGTCTTTCTTCATTGCGCGAACGGCTTTGATAATCGCCATAACCCCTTCGAACGCTTTCGCTTCCTTTTTATAAGCCATTTTCGAATTGTATCTAGGGAAGGACGAAGTCATAATGCTACCCGACACGTTCGGCAAGTTCGAATAAATTTCTTCCGTTACGAACGGAATGAACGGGTGCAATAATTTCAGCGCGTTTTCAAGCACGAAACAAAGCACGGACAATACTTCCGACTTTCTCGTTTCGTCTTCGCCGTAAAGCGCAGGTTTGCAAAGTTCGATATACCAATCGCAGAAATTATCCCAAACGAAATCGGTCGCAAGTTCGCTCGCTACGCCAAGCTCGTATTTATTAAGATTGGTCGTAACTTCGCGAATACAGTTTTGGAGCTTGGAAATAATCCATTTATCCGCAGGCGCGAGCTTAACGGACGAAATTTCGGGAATGTTCTTCCCTTCCGCGTTCATTAAAACGAAACGCGTTGCATTCCAAAGCTTGTTAATGAAGTTTCTGCACGATTCCACTTTCGCGTCCGAATATCTCGTATCGTTACCAGGCGCAACCCCCGTTACGAGCGAGAGTCTGAGCGAGTCCGCGCCGTATTTTTCGATAATTTCAAGCGGGTCGATACCGTTTCCGAGCGATTTACTCATCTTTCTGCCCTGCTCGTCACGCACGATACCGTGAATAAGTACATCGTGGAAAGGCACTTTACCCGTATGCTCCAACCCAGAGAAAATCATTCTCGAAACCCAGAAGAAAATAATATCGTAACCGGTTACGAGCACGTCGGTCGGATAGAAATATTTATAATCGGGCGTTTCTTCAGGATACCCCAAGGTCGAGAACGGCCAAAGCGCGGACGAGAACCACGTATCGAGTACGTCCTCGTCTTGACGGAGAGATACCGAACCGCAGTTAGGACAGCTCGTCGGGTCTTCTTTTGCGCAAATCACTTTACCGCAATCGTTACAATACCAAACGGGAATTCTGTGCCCCCACCAAAGTTGACGGGAAATACACCAATCGCGAACGTTTTCCATCCAATTATAATAAATTTTGGAGAAGCGTTCGGGAACGAAACGGGTTTTATTTTTCATAACCGCGTTAATGGCAGGTTTTGCAAGCGGTTCCATTTTTACAAACCATTGTTTGGAAACGATAGGCTCTACCGTCGAAGAACAACGATAGCAATGCCCTACGTTATGGACGTGGGGTTGAATTTTTACAAGATAGCCTTGCGCGTCTAAATCCGCAACAAGTTTCTTTCTCGCTACGTATCTGTCCAAACCGCAATATTCGCCGGCAAGTTCGTTCATTGTACCGTCGTCGTTCATTACGCGAATAACGGGTAAATCGTGACGCTTACCCACTTCAAAGTCGTTAGGGTCGTGTGCAGGCGTAATTTTTACGCAACCCGTACCGAATTCAGGGTCAACGTATTCGTCGGCAACGACGGGAATTTGTCTGCCCGTCAAAGGCAACGTAAGCGTTTTACCAACGAGCGACTTATAGCGCTCGTCGTCGGGGTGTACCGCAACCGCCGTATCGCCGAGCATCGTTTCAGGACGAGTAGTCGCCACCACAACCGAACAAGAGCCGTCCGTCGCAGGGTAACGCAAATGCCAAAAATTACCGTTTTCTTCCGCGTAATCAACTTCCGCGTCCGAAAGCGCAGTCTTACAGCAAGGGCACCAGTTGATGATTCTATCCCCTTGATAAATCAATCCTTTATTATAAAGATTTACGAATACTTCGCGCACCGCTTTAGAGCATTTTTCGTCCATCGTGAACGCTTGACGCGACCAATCGCAAGACGTACCCATTTTGCGCTGTTGGAGCATAATGCGCCCACCGTATTGTTCTTTCCACTCCCAAGCACGTTTCAAGAACCCGTCGCGACCTAAATCCGCTTTCGTCAAACCGTCCTCTTTCATCTTTTCAACGATTTTTACTTCCGTCGCAATAGAAGCGTGGTCGCAACCGGGCAACCATAACGCCGAATAACCCTGCATTCTCTTAAAGCGAATGAGAGTATCTTGCATCGTCGCGTCCATCGCGTGCCCCATGTGTAATTGCCCCGTAATATTCGGGGGAGGCATCATAATGGTAAAGGGGACTTTATTTTCGTCGATTTCCGCGCGGAACGCGCCCGAATTTTCCCAATCGGCGTAAATTCTGTCCTCAAAGTCCTTGGGATTGTACGTCTTTTGCATTTCCATATTCATTAATCCTTTTATTAGGTATTTATCTAAATTTAAGCGTCTTTTTAACGTTTTAGAGCGTTTTTAAGTAAAAAAGAGCGCAATTAACGCTTCCACACGCAAGGGGTGGGTTTTCTATTATAGTACTTTTTTTGGCGAATGTCAATTATTAACGCCCCTACATATAATATATTATTCCAAAAAAAATTTTTTATCAGGAGAATACTTATGCACAAAATTACTCGTCGCGCCTTATGCGCATCGTTGACCGCTTTCTTAACTCTTGCCCCGCTTTCAGCCTGCAAACCGGACTCGAACGACGGATACACGACGTTAAAAATCAACGAAGTTACCCACTCGGTATTTTACGCGCCATTCTATCTTGCCGAAAGTCTTGGTTACTTTGACGAAGAAAAAATCAAAATCGAACTCACCAACGGCGGTGGCGCGGACAACGTAATGTCTGCGGTATTGTCGGGGGATAGCGACATTGGTTTCTGCGGTCCGGAAGCGGCGTTATACGTCGAAATCGGCGGTTCGAACGACGCACCGAAAGTATTCGGTCAACTCACCAAACGGGACGGTTCCTTTCTCGTAGCAAGAGAACCCGACCCCAACTTTGAATGGTCGCACTTAAAAGGCAAAGAAATCCTTGCCGGACGTCGCGGTGGCGTACCCGCAATGACTTTTGAATACGTACTCAAGAATAATAACCTTTACGACGGTACGGACGTAACCTTAAACTACGACGTCGCGTTCAACTTAATGACGAGCGCGTTCGAAGGCGGTACGGCGGATTACTGCACGATGTTCGACCCCGTTGCCTACGAATACGAATCGGCAGGCAAAGGGTACGTGGTAGCGTCGGTAGGCGAAGCGTCGGGCGAAATTCCCTACACCTGTTTTATGGCGAAAGAATCTTGGCTTAAAAAGCACCAAACGCAAACGGAAGGTTTTTTACGTGCGATTACCAAAGCCATAAAATACGTGCAAGAAACGAACGACGATATTATTGGCGAAAAGCTCGTGCCTTACTTCGTCGGCACGTCCGCGACTTCCCTTTCCGCGTCCGTTAAACGCTACAAAGCGATTGACGCTTGGGTTACGAATATGGCGATGACGGAAGAAAGTTTCAACCGTTTGCAAGACGTTATCGATAACGCAGGCGAATTAGAAAGACGGGTAAACTATAGCGACCTTACTTCTCTTTCGCTCGCGCAATCGGTTTATAGCTCTATTTACCAAAAATAATCCTCTTTAAAGTTGGTTATATAACGATACAACCAAAATACACGCAAAGGAAATACCGAAAATGAAAGAAGTTTTACGCTTTGAAAACGTTTCGATGCGTTATCATAGCAAACAAGGCGAAACCGTTGCCGTGGAGAACTTAAATTTTTCCGTCAACGAAGGGGAATTTACGGCGATTATCGGTCCGTCGGGGTGCGGTAAAACGACGCTTTTATCGCTCTCGGCGGGACTGCTTACCCCCACGCAGGGAAAAATTTTCTCAAACGGAGTTTCGTTTGGATATATGCTCCAACGCGACGAGCTCTTTCCTTGGCGCACCATCGAAAAAAATCTCTTTTTACCGCTTGAAATCAAACACACGAACACCCCCGAAAAACGCGAGTCGGCGCTTGCGCTCGCAGAGAAATACGGTTTAAGTCAATTTTTGAAAAGTTACCCGTCCGCGCTATCGGGCGGTATGCGACAACGGGTCGCGCTCATTCGCACGCTTGCGCTCAATCCCGACGTACTCCTACTCGACGAACCCTTTTCCGCGCTCGACTACCAAACACGGCTTTCCGTGTGCAACGACGTGTATAAGATTATTCGTCAAGAACGGAAAACGGCGTTACTCATAACGCACGACATTAGCGAAGCGATTTCCGTTGCGGACAGAATATTCGTTCTTTCCAAACGCCCCGCTACGATTATCGCGGAACACTCCATTTCCTTCCCCGAGGCAGAACCCCTCAAGCGCCGAGAAAACAAAGAGTTTTCTAAATGGTTCGAAATTCTTTGGGAGGAACTTAACAAATGAAACAAAAAGAAAATTACTCGCTTGAACATCTTTCTTATCTTAAAAAACAACGTGATAAAAGTATTTTAATCAACGTCGCCAGAATTTTACTACTCGTAGTCCTGCTCGGCGTTTGGGAACTGTCGGCGGTATTCGAATGGGTAAACCCGTTCATTACCAGCTCGCCGTCCAGAATACTTAAAACGATTACGTCGTTATATAAAGACGGAACGCTGTTTTATCATATTTCCACGACGCTATCGGAAACGCTGATTGGATTTTTCATCGCCGTTGCGCTCGGCTATTCCATCGCCCTGTTGCTTTGGTGGAGTGAAATTTTCAGAAAGATTTCCGAACCCTATTTCGTCGTTTTAAACGCCTTACCCAAAATCGCGCTCGGCCCGTTAATCATTATTTGGTGCGGAACGGGAAGCAACGCTATCGTGTTTATGACCGTTCTAATCGGACTCATCGTAGCGATTTTGAATATGCTGGGCGGATTTATGGCGACGGACGAAAGCAAGCTTTTGCTCTTGCGTTCTATGGGCGCAAGCAAATGGCAAATTCTAATCAAACTCGTCGTTCCGTCCTCCCTACCAACGTTTATCTCTATGCTGAAAATCAACGTGGGTATGGCTTGGATTGGTTCGATAATGGGCGAATATATCGTTTCGAAAGCAGGGATTGGGTACTTAATCGTTTACGGCGGTCAAGTATTCAAACTCGACTTAGTAATGTCCGCCGTCTTGATACTTTGTATTCTTGCGGCAGGTATGTACGCGTTAGTCGCCCTACTTGAAAAACTCGTCGTCAAAAACAAAAACTGACGCACTTGTACACAAAAGAAAAATAAGCGAGTACGGCATACGTACTCGCTCGTTTTTATACGGTTTTAATTTCGTGTTTAAATTTCGTCGCTTTCAAGAAGTCTGCGAAGTTCTTCTTCCGCTTCCGCAAGATATTGCGCGTCAAGCTCCACTTGCATTTCCTTTAAGCGTTCTTGACTTGCTTGCATATCCCAAACGAACTCCGATTCGTTCGGACGGAAATCGGATACCGTTTCTTGAACTTTTCTTACGCGGAATTTGGTCTTACAAGTAGGACACAACGCGACTTCCGTCGTAAGTTTAACGGAAAGCTTTTGATTACAGCAAGGACAATATACGAGCTTTTTCCCGTCAAGATTCACTTTTCTTTCTTCTTCGTCCTTTTGCGACGCCATCGCCATCCATTTTTTCTTCAACGCAACGCGTTCCACTTGGTCTTTGCTCGGGTTTTTCAACTTCTTCGCTTGCGCAACGAAAGATTCAAACTCGGTTTGTTCAACCGTTTCTTTGCTTTCTTCATCGACTTGAACGGGTTCAAGGCTTGCTTGCGTTTCTTCGGTTGCCGTCGTTTGGGCGTCCTCGCTTACTTGCGTAGCAACGACTTGCTCGTCCGTTTCAGCCGTTACGTCCGTTAATCCGTCAACGGACTCTTCGTCCAAAGGCGAAACGTATTCGTCGGAATCGTCCAAAATTCTCGCCAATCTTTCCTTTTTAAGACGTTTCTTTTCAGCTTTCTTATCTTTCTTTTGTTTCATTAACAAGGAAGCACTTTCAGTCTTTTGAGCGTTTTTCGCCAATTTATCTTCTTTCGCTTGCTTTTGCTTTTCAAGTTCTTCCAAGTACGCAAGCTCTTCCGCTTCAAGTTCTTCTTTCTTTTTAGAAAGTTCAAAGAACATATTTTCCGCAACTACCCATTGCGTCGCCACCGCAAAAATCGCAAGGAACGCCCACTTGGGTACGCCCGCACCTTCAGGTGCAATTAAAACAACTAACTCGCCTACAATCGAAAGCACTGCAATTGCCGTCGCGAAAATACGGCAAGTTTTCATACCGCGCCCTTTCGTACCGTATTCGTTGTATTCCGTCGTAGCGGTTGCGTGACGAATACAAACGACTAAGCAAACGAGCACCAAAAACAATACCGCAGGCAATACTACGCCGTCAAGCAAGTGATTGGCAAAAATAGTCGCGGATTGATTCGCGTCGGCAATATCGAACAACGAACCGAGCGTTAAACCGAACTTATCCATAAAAATAACGATTAACGCAATGGAAAAGAACTGCCACGCGTTACGAAGCAAGCAAATCGCTCTGCCTTCGGTACGAATTCTTTCAATCGGTCTAAATCTATCGTCGGTGGTTTGGAAATAACTGATTTTGCACGCGGAGAAATTACAAACGAAATGGAAAATCAACGCGAAAACAAACGCTATGTAAAAGAACAAGGTAAACGAACCGTCGGTAAGCAACAACGCGGAAACCGCAACCGTCACCAACCAGAAGAACATACGCGCGTACGCTTTCCCCATCGTTTTCGTACCCTTAGACGCACGGTTGTAACCGAGCTTATTGGTAGGGTTTTTCTTGGTAATGCGGAAAAGACGGGTAGTCGCAATCGTGAAATTACCAATCGTAAACACGAGCAATAACGCGTACAAGATAGAAGCCACGGCGTTGAGAAGCACGTCGCCCGTCAACGTACCGTTTCCAAGCGCAAGCAAAGGCGAGATAAACGATACCACCCAAAGATGCCCGTCTTCAGCGTACCCCGTCATATTCCCTACGTAGGGGAAAATTGACAACACGAACAAAACTATCGTCGCCAACCAATAGGTAATACCGACGGTACTTGCTCTGCTTTGATTTCTCCTAATACGGAATTGAATATTATCAGGGCTGACAAAATTGCTCATATTCGCACGTCCTCCAAACAAACTCACTTGATAAAACGCCCTAAAAAACGCTTTTAGGGTATTTTATACATTATACTTCTTTACAATTATAAACTGTTTTTTCTTTTTTGTCAATACTTCCCTTGCCGTTTTTAAAAAATTTTTTTAATAATTTGCGTTTTGTACCACCACTTGACAAGCGCCCATCGTTTTAAGCGCAAAGCGGTGACTTTCTTCACTCACGCCAGCGCAACAAAGCGCATCCACGCAAACGATAGTTTCGGGGCAAAACGCCTTAAGTAAAAGCGCGTTAGAAACCACGCAAATATCCGTACAAACCCCGACGAGCTCAACGCTTTGATAGTTTTTCAAACGTACGTATTCCGCCAAATCCAAACTTCCAAAAGTAGGTTTATCGAAAATTTTATCATGAGCCTGAACGAATCCGTCCACAATCTCCCAACCGTCCGTACCCTTGATACAATGCAAAACGGGCAAATTCTTCCCCTCTAGCGTTTGCATATAATCGTTCTCGTGCGTATCGCGAGTGAAAATAATATCTTTCCCTTGTTCACGGTATTGCAAAATTTTCTCTTTAACGTTTTTAGTAACGCTCTCCGCTTTAGCGTTCGCAAGCGAGCCGGTTAAAAAATCCTTTTGCATATCGATAACGATTAACGCGTCTTTCACTTTTTCTTCCCCTTAAAAATCTGTTTTTTACAAAACTCATTTTTGTAGTTTTCCAAACACTTATTAATAATATCCACCGCCTCGTCGCGATGACAAATTTCTTTCACGGTCGTTTGCTTATGTTCGAGCGCTTTATACACTTCAAAGAAGTGCATCATTTCGTCAAAGACGTGTTTGGGCAATTCGTGAACGTCGTAATAGCTATTATAGGTAGGGTCGCTAAACGGAATAGCAATAATCTTTTCGTCGAGCGAACCGTTGTCAATCATTTTAATAACGCCGATGGGATAACAGTTGACGAGCGTCATCGGATAAATGGTTTCCCCGCACAACACCAAGACGTCGAGCGGGTCGCCGTCTTCCGCAAGCGTTTTAGGGATAAAGCCGTAGTTCGCAGGATAAACGGTAGAAGTAAAAAGCACTCTGTCAAGTTTCAAAAACCCCGTTTCTTTATCGAGTTCGTATTTCGCCTTACAACCTTTAGGGATTTCGATAAGCGCTTCAAAATTCTTACTCGTGATACGTTCGTCGGAAATATTATGCCAAATATTCATAAAAAGCTCCTTTTGAATATATAATTAAAAATTTTAATAAATATATTATAGCACTTTTTTTCAAATTTGGCAAGGATATAGTAAGATTTTTAATCGTTGACAAGAAAAAAGATAATTTTTCAAAAACAATTTCAGTTTCGGGGGCAAAAATCTTTGACAATACCCCAAAAATATGATATAGTATTAAAGCGTTAGAATATTAAGCAATGCAGAAGTACCCAAGAGGCTCAAGGGGCTCCCCTGCTAAGGG